>RFJX01000089.1 GCA_003694425.1 Gammaproteobacteria bacterium | reverse complement strand
GTCCGGCCCCGCGCCCTCCATCTCCTTCAGTTCGGCCAGAGAGGGCAGCTCGGCCAGGCTCTTCAGATTGAAATAGTCCAGGAAGGCGCGGGTGGTGCCGTAGAGGGCCGGCCGGCCGGGCACCTCGCGGTGGCTCACCACCCGGATCCACTCCCGTTCGAGCAGGGTCTTGATGATGCTGCTGGAGACGCTCACCCCGCGGATCTCCTCGATCTCGCCCCGGGTGATCGGCTGTCGGTAGGCGATGATGGCCAGCGTCTCCAGCAGGGCCCGGGAGTAGCGGGGCGGCCGCTCCTCCCACAGCCGGTTGATCCAGCGGGCGTAACAGGCACGGGTCTGGAAGCGGAAACCATCCGCGACCTCGACCAGCTCCACGCCCCGCCCCGCATAGTCCTGCGCGAGGCCGTCGAGTATCGCGCGGATCTCCGCCCGCGACGGATTCTCGCCATCCTCCGGCCGGAACAGCGCCAGCAGCCGTTCGACGTTGAGCGGTTCCCCGGCCGCCAGCAGGGCCCCCTCGACGATGGACTTGAGCCTGACCTCGTCCATGATCAGGCGGCCCGCACGTGGATGGGGCCGTAGACCTCGTTCTGCACCAGCTCGATCATGTTGGCCTTGAGCAGCTCCAGCAGTGCCAGCAGGGTGACCACCACGCCGGCTCTCCCCTCCTCGATGTCGAACAGCCTGACGAAATCGACGAAGGCATCCGGGTTGACCCGTTCCAGGATCAGGGACATCCGCTCCCGCACCGACAGCGGCTCCATGGTGACGTGGTGATGACCATGGAGTTCGGCCCGTGCCAGCACCTGGACGAAGGCGGCGAGGATCTCCTCGAGACTGACGCCGGGCAGCGGCCGGTGCACATCGCGGCCCGCCACCTCGACCACCGCGGGCCGCAGGTCGCGCTCCATGCGGGGCCGCTCGTCCAGCTCCTCGGCGGCCTGCCGGTAACGCTCGTATTCCTGCAGCCGGCGTACCAGCTCGGCGCGCGGGTCCTCCTCCTCCTCTTCGGTCTGCGGACGCGGGAGCAGCATGCGCGACTTGATCTCGGCCAGCATGGCGGCCATCAGCAGATACTCGGCCGCCAGTTCGAGCTGCAGCTCGCTCATCAGTTCGATATAGGACATGTACTGCTGGGTGATGCGGGCGATCGGGATGTCGAGGATGTCCAGATTCTGCCGCCGGATCAGATAGAGGAGGAGGTCGAGCGGCCCCTCGAAGGCCTCCAGGAAGACCTCCAGCGCGTCCGGCGGGATATAGAGGTCCTTCGGCAGCTCCGTGAGCGGGGCCCCCTGCACCATCGCGAAGGGCATCTCCTGCTGCGCCGCAGGGGCCATCTCCGGAGCCCCTCTCCTGCCTCCATCGCCGTCGGGTTTCACCAGTAGATCAGCCCCATGGCCCGTCTCACCTCCTCCATGGTCTCACAGGCCACGTCCCGGGCCCGTTCGCAGCCCTCCTGGATGATGCTGCGCACGCTGTCCGGGTCCTTCAGGTACTCCTCGGCCCGCTCGCGGATCGGTGCCTGTTCGGCCAGCACCGCATCGATCACCGGCTTCTTGCAGTCCAGGCAACCGATCCCGGCACTGGTGCAGCCTTCACGCACCCAGCGACGGGTCTCCTCGTCGGAATAGACCTGATGCAGCTGCCATACCGGGCACTTCTCCGGGTCGCCGGGATCGTTGCGCCGTACCCGGGCCGGGTCGGTGGGCATGGTGCGGATCTTCCTCGTCACCTCCTCTTCGGACTCGCGCAGACCGATGGTGTTGCCGTAGGACTTGGACATCTTCTGTCCGTCCAGCCCCGGCATCTTCGCCGCCTCGGTGAGCAGCGGCTGCGGCTCGGGCAGGATCATCCGGCCGCCGCCTTCGAGATAGCCCACCAGCCGTTCCCGATCGCCCAGGCTGATGTTCTGCTGGGATTCCAGCAGGGCCCGCGCGGTCTCCAGCGCCTCCTCGTCGCCCTGCTCCTGGAAGCGGCGCCGCAGCTCGAAATAGAGTCTCGAGTTCTTCTTGCCCATCTTGCGCGCGGCCGCCTCGGCCTTCTCCTCGAAGTCCGGCTCCCGTCCATAGAGGTGATTGAAGCGCCGCGCGACCTCACGGGACATCTCGATGTGGGCCACCTGGTCCTCTCCCACCGGCACCAGTCCGGCCCGGTAGATCAGGATGTCCGCGGTCTGCAGCAGCGGGTAACCGAGAAAGCCGTAGGTTGAGAGGTCCTTGTCCTTCAGCTTGTCCTGCTGATCCTTGTAGCTGGGCACGCGCTCGAGCCAGCCGATGGGGGTGATCATCGAGAGCAGCAGATGGAGCTCGGCATGCTCCGGGACCCGCGACTGGATGAAGAGGGTGGCCTCACCCGGGTTGATGCCGCAGGCGAGCCAGTCGATGACCATGTCCCAGACCGAGTCCTGGATCACCTGCGGATTCTCATACTCCGTGGTCAGGGCGTGCCAGTCGGCCACGAACAGGAAGCACTCGTACTCGTGCTGCAGCCTGATCCAGTTCCGGATCACCCCGTGATAGTGCCCCAGATGCAGCTTGCCGGTCGGGCGCATGCCCGACAGGACCCGCTGATGTGCGGTGAGACTCAAACCCCTTCCTCCCTCGTTACCCCCGTGATGGAACCGGAACGGCCACTCCGTACCGGTCTGCGCCTGCCGAGTCGTCCGGCGAACGGACTGCCGGTCGCCATCTCAGGCACCGATGAACCGCGCGGCCAGATCCTGGATCCAGCCGAGCAGCGGACCGAATATGCGGTCGAGCCCTCCACTCACCAGCAGCACCAGCAGGATGACCAGTCCGTACGGCTCCAGACGATTGTAGACCCGGGCCCAGGGTGGCGGCAGCAGCGCGGATACGACGCGGCTGCCGTCCAGGGGCGGGACCGGGATCAGGTTTATCAGTGCCAGTATGGCGTTGATGATTATCCCAGCCACCCCCATGTAGATCAAAGGCAGGGCCAGCCAGATCAGCCCCTGGCCGGCGCTGGCCGCGAGCTTCATCAGCAGGGCCCATCCCGCCAGCATCAGCAGATTCGACAGGGGACCGGCGGCGGCCACCAGACCCATGTCGCGCCGCGGATTGCGCAGCCTGCGCCAGTCCACCGGCACCGGCTTCGCCCAGCCGAAGACGAAGCCGGCGGTGAAGAAGGTGAGCAGCGGCACCAGCACCGTTCCCACGGGGTCCACGTGGCGCAGCGGATTGAGGGTGAGACGTCCTTCCAGGCGGGCGGTCGGATCACCGAGCAGGCTGGCCACCCAGCCATGCGCGACCTCGTGCAGGGTGATCGCCAGCAGGACCGGCGGGATCCAGACGATCAGCTTCTGGACGGTGGTGAGTTCCTCCATCACGCTTCCAGGAAATCCACCGGACCCCGGCCGAGACGAAGCACCCGGGGCTCCTCCACCAGCTCGATCACCGTGGTCGGCTCCTGCGGACAGGGTCCGCCATCGATGACCAGGTCGATCTGCCGGCCCAGGCGGGCGCGGATCTCTTCCGGGTCGTTCAGTGGCAGCTCGTCGCCCGGCAGGATGAGGGTGGTGGAGAGGATCGGCTCGCCCAGCTCATCGAGCAGGGCCTTGACGATGGGATGGTCAGGCACCCTCAGGCCGATGGTCTTGCGCCGCGGTGTCATCAGCCGCCGGGGCACCTCCCGGCTGGCCCTGAGGATGAAGGTATAGGGGCCCGGGGTGTGGCTCCTGATCAGACGGTAGGCGATGTTGTCCACCACCGCGTAGCGCGACAATTCGGAAAGGTCACGGCACACCAGGGTGAAATTGTGCTTCTCGTCCAGCCCCCGCAGCCGCCGCAGCCTTTCCAGCGCCGTCCGGTCACCGATGTGACAGCCAAGGGCATAGGAGGAATCGGTCGGGTAGGCGATGATCCCGCCCTGGCGGATGATCCCGACCGCCTGCCGGAT
This sequence comes from Gammaproteobacteria bacterium, assembly GCA_003694425.1. Classification (GTDB taxonomy): domain Bacteria; phylum Pseudomonadota; class Gammaproteobacteria; order J113; family J113; genus J113. The sequence continues at coordinate 2,415 of RFJX01000089.1, read as the reverse complement.
GAGCCTCGGCTGGGGATTGTCCGGATGGATCTGGAAATACTGGCTCATGGGCGGGCCTGGCCGACGGCTGGAAAAAGCGTGCGCTGAATGCGTATCATGTAAGCGTTCTGACTGATTCGGTAACGGAATGAAATTCTTCTACGACCTGCTCCCGGTCATCCTGTTCTTCATCGCCTTCAAGATCCCGGAGGATCCGACGGACGGCGTAATGCTGGCGACCGGGGTGGCGATTATCGCATCGTTGCTCCAGGTTGCAATCCAGCGCCTGCGAGGTCTGCCGGTGGACAGGATGCAACTGGTCACGCTGGGGCTGCTGGTGGTGCTCGGTGGAGCCACCCTGGCCCTCCAGGACGAGCGCTTCATCAAGTGGAAGCCCACCGCCGTCAACTGGCTGTTCGCGCTGGTATTCCTGGGCAGCGAATTCATCGGCAGGAAGAACCTGGTCCGGCGCATGATGGAAGGCAATATCGTGCTGCCCGATGCCGTCTGGACCCGCCTCAACCTGGGCTGGTGCGCCTTCTTCGTCATCATGGGCCTGGCCAATCTCTATGTCGCCTTCAACTTCCCGACCGAGGTCTGGGTCGACTTCAAGCTCTTCGGGATGCTGGGGCTGACCCTGCTGTTCGTACTCGCCCAGGGGGTCTACCTGGCCCGCTATGCGGACCTGCCCGTCAGTGACAAGGGAGGCGAATGAGGAGCAAAGATGTACTACGCCATCATCGGTGAAGACGTGGAAGGGAGCCTGCCCCTGCGCATGCAGGTCCGGGGTGCCCACATCGAGCGGCTGAAGAGACTGGTGGACGAGGGGCGCATGTTGCTGGCCGGCCCCTTCCCCGCCATCGACGCCGAGGACCCCGGTGAGGCCGGCTTCACCGGCAGCCTGATCGTGGCCGAGTTCGACTCCCTGGAGGCGGCCAGGGAATGGGCCGATGCCGATCCCTATCTCGAGGCGGGGGTCTACCGCAAGGTCACGGTCAGCCCTTTCAGGAAGGTCCTGCCCTGAAAGGTGCCTGCCGCGGGGGGTACATGCCGGCCGTTTCTCAAATGGCCCGGCGGCAAGGCGCGTCAGGTCCCGCTGATCCGGGAGGCACTGGGTGCCGGTGAGAGGCTGATCGAACCCTTCACCGGTTCCGCCGCTCTCTTCCTCAACAGCCACTATCCCCGCTATCTCCTGGCCGACAGCAACCCGGACCTGATCACCCTCTATACCGTTCTGCAGGAGCAGGGAATGGAGTTCATCCGCTATGCCAGGGAGCTGTTCCAGCCCGCGAACAACACGCCCGAGGCCTACTACGAACTCCGCCGCCAGTTCAACGAGACCACCGACCGGAGACGCAAGGCCGCCCTGTTCGTCTATCTGAACCGCCATTGCTACAATGGCCTGTGCCGCTACAGCCGGAAGAGCGGCTTCAACGTCCCCTTCGGTCGTTACCGCAATCCCGGTTTCCCCGAACGGGCGATGGTGGCGTTCCTGAAGCGCTCCGGCAAGGCCCGGTTCCTCTGCGGTGACTACCTGGAGACCATGGACCAGGCCCGGCGCGGGGACGTGGTCTACTGCGACCCGCCCTATGTCCCCCTGAGCGAGACCGCCAGCTTCACCAGTTACGCCGCCGGAGGCTTTGGCTGGGAGGACCAGCGCAGGCTGGCGGAGAAGGCCGGTGAGCTGGCCCGCCGCGGGGTAAGGGTGGTGATCTCCAATCACGCCACCCCGGAGATCGAGGCCCTTTACGGGGATGCGCGCCTGGTCCGGCACCGGGAGCACCGATCAATCAGCCGCAACGTCTCCAGCCGGGGGCCGGTTGCGGAGTTACTTGCCATTTTCGAGCCCGGGACCAGCAGATGAACGAAACAGCCCAACTGGCCGCCGAACTGATCCGGCGCCGATCGGTCACCCCCGAGGACGCCGGCTGCCAGCAGTTACTCGGCGAACGGCTCCGGCGGGCCGGATTCCACTGCGAACCGATGCCCTTCGGCCAGGTGAGCAATCTCTGGGCCAGACGCGGTGATCGAGATCCGCTGCTCTGCTTCGCCGGCCACACCGACGTGGTCCCCACCGGACCGGCGGGCGACTGGCTCCATCCACCCTATGCCGCAGAGGTCCATGACGGTGTGCTCTATGGCCGCGGCGCGGCCGACATGAAGGGCAGTCTCGCCGCCATGGTACTCGCGGCCGAGCGCTTCGTGGCCGAACACCCGCACCATGGCGGCAGCCTGGCCTTCCTCTTCACCTCGGATGAGGAGGGAGAGGCGGTGGACGGAACCCGCCGCGTGATCGAGGCGCTCCGGCAACGGGGGGAACAGATCGAATGGTGCGTGGTGGGGGAGCCGAGCAGTGAGCGGGAACTGGGCGACGTGGTCAAGAATGGCCGGCGCGGTTCCCTGACCGGCCGCCTCACCGTCATCGGCACCCAGGGC
>RFJX01000088.1 GCA_003694425.1 Gammaproteobacteria bacterium | reverse complement strand
TGCGGGGACGGCGAACGCCAACAACCTGCAGATCACGACGGGCCCGTCGACGTTCGAGACGCTGGATATGTCCGGTGCGATGGTGAAGGCGTCGGGCGTATTGAGCCTGTCACTATCCAGTTTCTTCAGTGTGAACCAGGTGGGTTTCGGACTGGAGAAGTCAGTTCAAACAGTCACATTGACCGATGGGCGCGTGGTCTCTGTCGACATGCTGGCCTTTGGCTTTTCGAATGTCACCGGTTTTCTGGGGCTGAATGGTGGTACGGCGGATGCAGCGGGGCTGGATCTTTCCGGTGTGAATGCTTCGTTGGTTCTGATGTCGGATCAACAGGTTCCTTCCTCGAGGTGGACGGCGCTCAAGGGGAGTGCAACCAGCGCATCCCTTGTCGGGGTGCCGGGGCTGACGGCTGCGGTGAACGCTGTCAGCATAAGCGTGAATCTTGCGAACAGCGCCGGGGTGGCGGTGAACTTTGCCGCTGCGCCTTACCAGCTGGTGGTTGGCTCCAGTACGGTCACCTTTGATATGCATGGTGTTTCTGTCAACGCCGCGGCAACGCTGGATGTCAACTTGTTCGGTTTTGCCATTCTCAACGGCTCATTCGCTATCCAGCAGAAGAGCGTGGCGGTCAACCTTTCTGACGGTACGCGGAAAACGGTTGATATGCTTACCATCGGGGCAAGCAATATCAATGGCTTTGTCGGTATCAATGGTAATGATCTGATCAACCGTGTTGGTTTTCAGGTTACGGGCGTTGATGTGGCAGTCGCCCTGATGACGGAACAGGGGAATCCCCAACATCGTTTTACCGCCGTGCAGGCCAGTGCCACATCGGCTGCTTTTGTCGGGCTGCCAAAAGTGTCGATTTCCAGTACGAATATGTCACTGGAGATCAACAAGGGGTATCTGGACACGGTTACGGGCAAGACGGTGGTGGTCGATTTTGCGGCCAATAATCTTGCGGTGGCCACCGGACCGTCGACTTTTTACTTTTTCACCATGCCGGGGGCCGGCGGCGAGCTGCTCAGGGCATCGGGGATTTTCGATGTCAATGTGTTCGACGCATTGGTGGTGAATGGAAGTTTCCGTTTCGAAACGACGACACAGGACGTGTTTCTGAGGTCCGGCGCAACACCGACCACGAACCTTTCGGCGACCACCCGCATGCTGACCATGAGCGGCTATGTAGGTACGGCATTTGTCGGCATGAATGCCGGTTCGGCGAATCCGGTGGGTTTCAGTGTGACGGGGTTGAATGTTGCCCTGGCAATGATGACCGATGTGAATGATGGAGCGCGTTCCTGGGCGGTCTTGAAGGCGAAGGCGGATTCGATCTCGATGAACGCATCGGGCATCAAGGTTGCGGGAAGCAACATTGATATCGGGATCAATCTCGAGGCCGGCGATGGGACGACTGTCGATTTGAGTCGCACGAATATTGCCATTGCCCCAGCACCGACCGCTCCCGCCGCCGTGGTATTCGACATCGCTCCATCTGTTGGGAGTGTGTTTGAAATCTCCGGGGTGATGTCGCTGGATATTCTGAACTTCTATCAAGCGACGGATCGCTTTTCCTTCCGCTTTGGTTTTGAGACGCTCAATGTGGTGGATGCTGCGGGGGTGACGACGACCAAGGCGGTTTCCTCCCTGAAACTGAGCCGTACCGGGATTTCCGCATTTGCGGGAGTCAGCGGGGTTGGTGTGGATTTGAAGAATGTCTCCTTTGCTTTGGCATTGGTGACGGATGGTTCCCATCTGTGGGCATCCCTGAAGGCGACGGCCGATCAGGTGAGTTTCAAGGGGATCAACGACGTTACGATTTCCGCCAGCAATGTATCGGTGGCGCTGAACTCTGTGTCGCTCGGCCCGGTGAAGGACGGCTCCTCGCTGGATTACTCCGCCGCCACCGGCAAGTCGCTCGCCATTCCTTCTTCCAGCATCGTTTTTGATACCATGAAGGGGGAGACCTACAGCATTTCCGGAACGATGAATGTCAATCTGTTCGGGTTCTTCTCCGTGAGCGGCCAGTTTTCCTTCAATAAATCGGTGCGCACGGTGGATCTCCTGCCATCGGCAGGCGGTATGGGAGTCACCGGCGTTTCGGTGGAGGGGCTCACCCTCATCGCCACCAATGTCGATGCGTTTGTCGGCATCAATGCGAACAGCCCCGACAGGATCGGTTTTTCTGCCACGGGTGTCGATTTCGCATTGATGATGTTGACGGATACGGCGAATAAGTTGCGTAGTTGGACGGCCTTGAAGGCCAATGCGTCTTCGATCGCCTTCAAGGGGATTCCCGGGGTGAACATCTCGGGAACCAATATCTCCGTTTCCCTGAACATGGCGTCTCCAGACGGATTCGCCCTTGATTTTTCCAATCCACTCACCCTGCCCGGTCTTCCGTCGGTAACGATGGATATGACGACAGGGAATCTGTTGTCGCTGAAAGCCAACATGAATATCGACCTGCTTGGCTTTTACCAGGACGTCGGTTTGTACTCGTTCAAGAAGAGGTTCGAAACCGTGGTGCTCAATGACGGCAGCACCGCAAGCGTCGATATGTTGACGCTGAGCGACACCGTCAACACCACCGTTTTTGCCGGCGTGAACAAGGGAACATCCAACGAGTTCGGCTTCAATCTGGTCAATCCGTCATTCGGGATCGCGCTGATCAGCGACATGTTCGATCGCAGTCGCTACTGGGTGACGGCGCAGGCCAAAACGGATGCACTGAACTTCGTCGGCATCGACGGGCTGACCATGCAAGGAAAAGGGGTGGATGTCCGCATCAACACCGCGGCCAAGGATGGCACGGTCATCAACTATGATGTCGCCAGCGGAGGAAAGGCGTTGACCATTCCCAGCGGGTTGGGGGGCAACGGCTATGGAGTGGGCGGTAGCGGCAACAGCTTCACTTTCGACATCAATGGTAGCCAGGGTGCGCTGATTCAGGTGAGTGTGGCCAATGCCCTGCTGACTTACAAAGATTTTCTCCATGTCAGCGGGAGTTTTGCGTTTACCAAACAGACGGCTGGGGTGGTGATGGACCTTCATACCGGTCTCTCCAACGATCCGTCGCAGGGCAACTTTGCGGGGCTCCTCTCTCCGAATGATCTGCAGGCAGTGGTCAAGTTGGCGAGCAACAGCCTCACCTTTGCCGATATCGCCAATGCTTCGACCAACGGCAGCCTGGTCTCAATGGTGAGCTCTCTGAGCAATGTGGACGTGTTGCATCATGTCGCCATGGACTCGGTCACGATGGCGGGAAGCAACATCAATGTCTTTGTTGGTTCCGGGCCCTACTTCCAGGATAGCAACAATGATGGCGTCTACAATTTTTCCGGTGGCGCCATCACGATCCACGGGGTGTCGTACCCTCAGGATACTTTGGCGGCCAATGCCATGGGCTTCCAGCTTACCAACGCGGCGTTTGCGTATGCCAGTTACAATATCAGTGCTTCCAACTTTTCCGGTTCTTCCATTACGACGGCCACCTTGCCGACGCTGAAGGCGATCAAAGTGACGGCCTCCTCCGTTGGTCTGGTTGGTCTTGATTTTCTGAAGTTGTCGGCGAGCAGCATCAGCTTCGAGATGAACGGCGGCACCCCATGGGTGATGACAGGGACGGCCAAGCCAACTCCATGGATTGATTTCAAGGCTAACTTCGGCCCGGCGGGGCTGTCGATTTCTGCCGGTGGCACGGCGTCGGTCCCCCTCGATTACAGTGGTACATTCATGCGCCTGATGGCAAGGGGGGCCGAACTGCAGATCAGCCAGTTTGTCTATGTATCTGGTGACTTCGCGTTTACCAAGGGGAATCCCCAGAGCTACACGGTCACCAGCAAGGCGTCGTCGATCGTGAACACCCTGCCGGCGGGTCCGGTGAAAAATGCCGTCAGCTCCATGACCTCTACGATGAATCTGGATGCGATCACCATCGGGGCATCCAACGTGAACATGTTCGTCGGGATGGCAAGCAAGAATGCCGACGGCACCTACACCCCATATTATGGTACGGGGAGTGCGGGCAATGCTGTCGGGCTGTACATGGGCGGGGTGGATTTCGCGTATGCCATGCTCAATCCCAATGCCAACAACTTCGTTGGGGCGGACCAGCTGAATCTCAAGTTCTCCGCATTGAAGGCGAGTGCGGCGACCGCAGGCCTGGTGGGGCTGGGCGATGTGTTGACGGTGAAACTGGAGAACATCCTGGTGGAGCTGAACCAGGGCAGTTCCTCGTCGGTGCCGCAGTTGGATCCCACGATCGACTTCACGGGTGGAGGGGCTACCCCAAATGGTCTTGCGGTCTCCGTCGGAGGCGGCAAAACGATCAATCTCGACTTCAGCGGGGCATGGATTCGGGCATCTGTCAACTACGCGGAACTGAATGTAGGCGGCTTCTTGCAACTGGTCGGTTCCCTGGCCTTTACCAAGGGGGCGACGCGTGAGGTGACCTATCAGTCCGGAGATTTCGGCACCATCATGTCGCAGGTCGGTTCGAGTGCGGTGTTGCCGGATGAGAATGCCGCCAAGGCGGGCCGCCAGATGAGCGTCGACACCATGACCATCGGCGGCAGCGGTCTGTTCGGGTTTGCCGGGGTTGGCCCGTACTACTCCGACACCAATGGGGATGGGAGGATCACTTCTGCGGACAATGTCGATACCAGTGCCATCGGTGTGGCGGTGACCAACTCCGACTTCGGTATTGAGGTGATGACGCCATCGCTGCTGGCGGGGACGCCTGTCGAGCAGTACACACCGAAGTTTGTCTCGGCCAAGGTGTCGGTCGGCAGTGCCAGCCTGGTTGGAATGGGCAGCTATCTGACTGCGACCATGCAGAAGGTGGAGATCAATATCAACACCGCGTTTATTCCCGGTCTTCCGCCGCCGGTACAGGCGGCGAGCCTGTTGCTGAACATGCCGTTCGTGGATTTCAGCCCTGGGGCGACTGGTGCGCTCGCCGTGCCCACGGGGACGACCACACCGGATGTGATGCTCGATTTCTCCAGCGAGATCCTCCAGATCAAGGTGGGGTACGCCGCGATCGATGTGGCTGGCATTCTTCAACTGAATGCGGGAATGTCGTTCACCAAGAAGGGAGCGGAGACGGTTACCCTGACGGACGGATCGACGCGTACCGTGCTCTCCTTGAGCCTGGCGATCACCAACGCCTACGGCTTTATCGGGATGGGGTCCTATTGGCAGTGGCAGACGGATCCGACCACCGGGCAGAAGATCTATTTTGACGCCTTTGGCAACCTGGTTGCACCGACGACCAACGCCGGCGCTGTCGGGATAGCGATCCAGAATCTGAACCTTGGCGCCACATTCATGCGTTCGAGCAAGCTCGACATCTTCTTTGCCGCTCAGGTCGATTTGTCATCTGCGGGACTGGTCGGGATCAATGGTGTAACGCTGAATGCCACCAGTCTGATGCTGGACATCAATCAGGCGATTTCCGCTCCTAGCGCCTCTTCGGGTACTGTGGTCGATTTCAGTAAGTCGAGCTACAAGGATGTGAACGGGGTTACCCACACCGGCGGTTATCTGATCGAGACATCTCCGGGTGTGGGCATCCTTCTGCAGTACAACAGTGCGCTGACCCGGGTGGCCGGTCAGGGGACGCTTGCCATTCTGGGGATGGCCAGCATCACCGGCTCCTTCGAGTTCAAACAGCAGAGCCTGGACCTCTCCGTGTTTGTTTCGGGATCGGCGGTGTTGGGCCCAAGCACATTTCACCTGGCCAGTATGAATGTGGTCGGTGTCCTCGCGTTGCGTGGGGGGGCGGATTCCGGCCTGGCATTGAAAATGACGGCGAGCAGGACGATCAACATCGGCTCGGCACTCTCGCTGAATGCCTCGTATACCATTACGATGAATACCACCGGTAAGGATTTCGTCTATCAGGTGCCGCCCGAGTTTACCGGTTTGAGCTTTACCTCCGTCACCGTGCCGGCACAGCCGCCGGGCGTCTCCGTGTCGGGGACCGATTTCGTCTATATCGAAGCCAAGGGAAGCCTGGATGTCATGAATGGCCTGATGACCATGAATGGCGATTTCAACATCCTGCTTTCACCTTCGGCTGGACAATCGAAGCTCACGGTTTCCGCCACGGTCGATCTGCCGGTGGTCAATCCGCTTTCTGTTACCGGGACGCTGGGGATCACGACAACCGGTAGTGGGGATGGGGTGTTCGGCAGCCTGCAGATTGGCGCCGCGACGGGGGTCACCCTGATACAGGCAGGTCCGGTCACGGTGGATGGCCGCTTCCTGCTGCAGTTCAATACCACCAGCTCTTCGCAGAATGTCCGAGCACTGGACAAGGCCACGGGGGGGTACAAGACGGTGGCGTTGGCCCCTTCTTCCCTTCATGTCGCTGGATTTGCCACGATTGACGTCAGCGGCTTTACCACCCTTCATGGGAGTTTCGACCTCACGGTGTCGTCGGGCACACTTGATGCCATGCTGGACATGTCCCTGTCCATGGGGGCTTTTGGTTCCGTCGGCATCAGCGGTGGAGCCAGGTTTGTCACCAGTACAGGGTCGGTGCCGGCGTTTGTCCTGGATGTGTCATCGACGCTCAATATCAATGTCGGCCCCGTCTCCGCAAGTGGTACTGTGGAGGTGCAGATCAACACCGGTGCCACTGCGCAGCAGATTACGACGAACTCAGGCTCGAGAACCGTGCAGGGCAACACCTATGCCATCTACCTGGGGACGAGTGCCACCGATTTGTCGACGGGGGGTGCGGGGGCCGGGAGCCTATCTGTCTTTGGATTCACCATGGCGACATTTGGTGGCCATGTCGGTGTTTCCAATGGTCTGTTTACCGTTACGGTCGATCAGGCCGGAATCGATTTTGTCGGTCTCGCGTATATCAACTTTACAGGGTATTTTCGTTCAGACGGTCAGTTTTCGCTGACCGGCTCCGCCGGTTTCTCCATGTCCGGAGGCGTGGATTTCGGCATCTTTGGGGCCAGTGTTTCTGCTTCTGCCACGCTTTCGGTCACTATCGGTACCACCGGCATTGCGATGTCGGCCTCCGGCAGTGTAAGAGGTACCGCCTGGGCAGGATGGGATGCCGTGAAAGTGGCGGGGGTGACGATCATCCCTGCCGTCCATACGAGCATTACCTTGTCGTTGAGCATGAGTGCATCCATCGCACTGGACTGGGTCGCTGGCACGGCGGATGTCAGCGCGAGCGTCGGGTTCAGTGTGGCAGGGAAGTCCGCCTCGATACCCTTGAGTTTCTCGTTCTCCATTCCGGCCATTCCGCCCACCTTGGGAACCTTGAATGCGGGTGTGTTGACGCTTGATCCGACAGGTGGGGATTATGTGGTCTCCTCCGCAGGTGGCGGAGTTATCAAGGTGACCAAGATCAAGGGGAATCCGGATGGCACGGACCTCGTTCAGACCTTTTCCGGTGTCAGCCAGATCGATGGATCTGCCGGCAACGAGAATATTACGGTCGATCCTGGTGTCGGCGCGCTGACGATCAATACGAAGGGAGGGGATGACAAGGTTGTTCTGAACGGCGGTGCTGGGAGTACGGTAAATACCGGCGCCGGCGACGATACGATTGTGTCATCGGTTGCAGGAACCTTCAGCACGGGCAGCGGGAACGACCTGTTCGACGGCAGCGGGGCGGCGGTCAATCAGACCATCGATATGGGAACCGGCAACAATCGGGTCAAGACCGGCAGTGGCACGAGCACGATTACGCTGAATGGCGGAAGGAACAGTGTGACGGGCAATGGGTCGGTGAACATCACCAATACCCGGGAGGGAAGCCTCGATGTCGCCTTGACCGGATCGGGTAGCAATCTTGCGGTGACACAGAGCAAGGGCAGGCTGAACATTGGAACATTGTCTATGGGGGGAGGGAGCATCACGCTCAACTCGACAGCGACTTCCGGTGGTGGAATCGTGGTCGACTCCACTGCGGGTAGTGCGTCATCCACGGTGATGAGTACGGCATCCGGGGATCTGCTCATCAAGCAGGTTGGGGTGCCGAACTCGATGACCGGCCTGCAATCTCCTCTGGCGGACAGTGCGATCGGCACACTCGGGGCGACCAGCCTTTCCGCCGCGAAGGGGATGGTTACCGCCAAGTTGGATGCCACCACCTTGAGTGTCACGGCACAGGGTGATGTCAACATCACGGATATCAATGCATTGACGCTGAACTCCGTGACCTTGAATCCATCGTCGGCCGGGGCGAATGTCAACATTACGACGGCGGGTGCGCTGCAGTCGAATGCAACGATTGCGACGACGGGTGGTGCGGTCATTCGTTTGACCTCGTCTGGCCTGTTGACCTTGAATGGGGCGCTGACCACCAATGTCGGTGCGGTGACACTGACCGGTGTCGGTGTGACCATGACCGCGGCGGGTGATATCACTTCAACCCGGGGTGATGTGACAATCGATGCCGGTAGTGGTGCGCTGACGATGAACGACGGCACTCGCGTCGATGCGGGGGCGGGCGTGATCAAACTCGATGCATCGGGGACCATCACGGTCGGCAAGCTGAGGACGACCAACACGTCTGATTTTCTGATTACCAGTACCGGGGGCGCCATCCTCGATGCCGGTGATACGGCCTATGTCGATATCGATGCAGCCGGAGCGAAGCTGGTGCTGTCGGCCGCGGCGGGCATCGGTAGTACAGGCGCGCTGGAGAGCACGGTCGGCTCGCTGACCGTGACCAATTCGACGAGTGGCAGCGTTGCGATTACCGAGACCGACAACCTGCTGATCAATATCCTGACCCAGTCCGGGGCGGGCAGTGTGACGCTGAGCACGCTCAACGGTGCGATCACGGTGGCCGGTGCCGGTATGAGCGCCACGAGTGGAAAAGTGACACTCCATGCACAGGGTGCAAACAGCAGCATGCGTCTGAATGGGAAGATCCGGACGGCGGGCGGTGGCATTGCCCTTACCACGGATCAGGGAGACTTGACTTTTGCGGCTGGTCTGCAGGTGGTGGGCAGCGGCAATATTGATCTGACCGCCACGAACGGAGCGATCGTGAAGGATCGTAGCGTGTTGTCGTGGTTGATGGACGCCACGGGGAAGGCATACAGCAGTGAGATTCCGTGGCTGGTGCAGCGTGGAAAGATCAGTGTCGATGTCGCGACCGGGCGGATCGTGGCGGCGAACCTGCTCGATTACGAGGCGGCAAGCCATGTCCCGAACGGGACCGAACTGCGCGCGGCTGGCGGGGTGTATCTTCAGACATCGGGAAGTGTCTCGATGAGTGCCGCCGACAACATTGGAGGACGTGCGAGCACGGATATCGTGGTTGGAGAGACCGCGCAGCAGGCGGCGCTTCGCCAGAAACTGGAGCTGATCCCACTCTCCTTTGTCGTGGACAGCACCGGATTCAGTGCCACGAGCAGCAAAGGAGCGCCGGTTTCCGTGTTGTTGACCGGGAATGTGGCCATGAATGCGGCCGGGCTCACGGGCGGAACCAATATGACCGTCTATAATCTGGCGGGGACGCAGAGTGTGGTCAGTCCGGTTCAGGGCGGCGGACAGAATATCACGCTCAGGGCCAGCGACATCTCGATTACCGCCCCGATTCAGAGTGTCGGGGCGGATCTTCTGTTCCAGCCGATTGATCCGTCGCAGGCGATTGTGATCGGGGATGTGAGCAATCCGGCCTCCTACGCCAATGCGTACACGGTGTTCAATAGTGACCTGGCCAATCTTCGCGATGGTTTTACCCATATTATTTTTGGCAGCGAACTGTCCAGAGCGTCGATCACGGTCGGGGATACCGCATTGGTTGGCGGGCAGGTTTCGGTGACCGATCCGCTGGTATTGAGGACTCCGCTCCTTGGGGGAGGGGTGACGATCAACTCCAGGCTGGTGGGAACGGACGACGCGTCGCTGACGATCGATGGCTCCGGACATACCACGGTACTGAATGCCGATGTCAGCATGGGTACCGATATCAAGGTGAACGACTCCGTTGTGGTGAATGGAAACATCACACTGACGGCGGGCAACAGCGGAGTGGGCAACAGCAGAGCCGGCGGCATTTCTCTGGGTAACAGCATTGCCAACCATATTGACGGGAATGCAGCAGGCGCTGCCGATAGTTTGAACCTAGTGGCCAGAAATGCAGCGGTGATGGTCGATGCTCAGGTTGGTGTGAATGATCCCCTGGCCGGTTTGACGGTGACTGGAGCAACCGATGTGACCTTCGCCGGTACCGTCAACACCATCGGCGATGTGGTCGTTCATGCCAGTGGAGTGGTGACATTCGACCAGGCGTTGAACATCAGCAATGGCAACCTGACCGTGGTTGGCGCAAGCCGGATCGTCTTCAAGCAAGGGGTCACGGTTGGTGGCAATATCATGCTGACGGGCAACGAGATCGACTTCCTTGGCGGACAATCCACGGTTGGTGGTTCGGGTACGCTCACCCTGCGCCCGGCGACACCGGGAATCATCACCGAGGTGGGCACGTTGCAGAGTGGAAGCTCACCCAGCGCCCTGAATCTGACGACCGATGATTTGCTGGCGCTGCGTCAAGGGTTCAGTTCGATCACCATTGGCTACGAGGCGGCCAACCATCACGCCCAAGGGGCGGCAGGGAATGTCCGTATCGGTTCGGTGGGGAGCGCCCATCCCACCTTCCTGGACCATGTGCGTGTGTTTGGTAATCGGATCTCCGTCGAAGACTATAGCCTGGCGAACTACACGTTGCGGGCGGCGGGTGATGTCACGCTGGATGCCGCCGGTGACATCGTGATTGCGAACCAGACCGACGTTGGTGGAGGACTGAATCTCTATAGTGCGACGGGCTCCGTTGTTCAAGTTGATAGTTTGGTGGACGGATTGGCTCAAGAGCCGCTTTCCGCAAGTTCGATCACCGTTTCATCACAGACGGGGACGAACCTGGGGGCATTGGATACTGCTACGCTCGATGTGACCAATCGTGGAAGTGGCGATGTGGTGTTGCGGCTTGTGGCCGCGTCGTCCGGGGCGAGCATCACCAATGTCAGTCAGACTGCACCGACGGGAGGAAATGTCTCCATCACCTCCGATGCGGGGGTTTTGACGATCTCTGGTTCCGGGGTGCATACGGCGGGATCGGGAAGCATATCCATATCGGCCGATGGTGCCGGAGGGATGCTGCAGTTGTCACGGTCCGTCGTCGCCCAAGGAGGGGCGATCACCCTTTCCAGCAGTGGGGCGGTGGTGCAATCGGCGGGGGTCACCACACTTGGCGGCCAGGTGACGGTGACGGCCGGCGGTACGATTACGATGGCCGATGGTGTTGTGACGAAGTCATCGTCTGTTGGTGGTGCCGGCAACATTCAGTACACGGCTGCCGGGGATATCGTCCTGAGCCAACTGGAGGCGCCGGGGACGATTTCGGTGAGCTCGACCTCCGGCGGTATTGTCGAT
>RFJX01000087.1 GCA_003694425.1 Gammaproteobacteria bacterium | reverse complement strand
CGCGGTCAGGAGATCCTGGCCGGCAACCAGGTTGGAGCCGGAGATGAACAGTGCGGTGTTGTGCTTGTCCTTGGGGGCGCGGGTGAAGATGGCGCCGTCGACCAGCGGACCCACGTTGTCCGGGGTCAGGCCGCCGTAACCGGAGACGATGTCGGCCCCCCCGTCATAGGCGACCACCGTGTCGAAGACGCTGGGCATGGGATCGGTGTCCAGATGGAAAAGCAGCTTTTTCATGGTGTTATCCTCGTTTCAATGATGTGGAAGCCTGACAGGAAATCGTTATCTTCCCCTCTTGACGGGGGTTGCCGTTCATTTCCCGTGATCGCGGGCATGTCGTCCGCCGGCTGGCTCCCTGTCATGAGGACGCGGTGAACGACCGTAAAATCAACGCGCCAAGTTACCGGATTGCGGCAAGAGGGACAAGCCGCCTCCCCGGTCCGGGCGGCGCCCGGTCAGGGAGGCGCGTGCGGCAAAGGCCGCTGCTCGCATCCACACCGGCTGCGGCGCGCTGCAAAAGGCAGTGCGCCGGTCGGTATGGAGGCTGACGCCGGGAGCTTCAGATGCGGAGCCGTTCGACCGGTTCACCGCCGACCAGGTGGCGCTGGATGATCTCCTCGAGGTCTTCCCGGTCGACCCAGGTGTACCAGACCCCTTCGGGGTAGACCACCATCACCGGTCCCGACTCGCAGCGCCCCATGCAGCCGGCCTTGTTGACCCGCACACCACCGGGCCGGTGCAGGCCCAGCTCCTTGAGGCGCTCTTTCAGATAGGCCCATGACTCCCGGGAGCCGTGATCGTTGCAGCAGGGCTCTCCGTTCTCACGCTGGTTCAGGCAGCAGAAGAGATGATAACGGTAATAGGGCTCGTTCATGGGGCTCCACCTCGAGGTCGGTACCATTGTAACCCGGCACGCCGGATCCGGGCGCCGCACACCCTTGCCGGTCGTCCATCATGACCGGTCCGGAACGGGTAGAATGGACGCTACCGATTCGGTGACCACCATCCGGGATAGTGGAGGAGGCGGCATGAGAAGTTACACCCCGGTCGATCGGGCCCTGCTGCAGCTGGACCTGGGCCTTCGTACCCTGTTCGGCCGGCCCCGTTCCACCGGGCGTCCGCACCCCGGCGAGGAGTTTCCGGACCGCGGGCTGGAGGAGCCGCAACGGCGCCATGTGGAGGGGCTCATGCGGGTGGACCATACCGGGGAGGTATGCGCCCAGGCCCTCTATCAGGGCCAGGCGCTCACCGCCCGGGACCGGCAGGTCGCCGAACGTCTGATGCAGGCGGCGGAGGAGGAGAACGACCACCTCATCTGGTGCGAGCGGCGCCTGCAGGAAATCGGAGGGCGCAAGAGCCTGCTCAACCCCTTCTGGTATCTGGCCTCGCTGGGGATCGGCGCCGCCGCCGGACTGGCCGGAGATCGCCTGAGTCTCGGTTTCCTGGCCGAGACGGAGCGGCAGGTGGTGCGGCATCTGGAGGAGCACCTGGCCAGCCTGCCAGCCCGGGACCGGCGCAGCCGCGCCATACTGGAACAGATGAAGGTGGACGAGGCCTGCCATGCCGCCACGGCCGAGCGCATGGGGGCACAGGAAGTGCCTCCTCCTCTCAAACTGCTGATGAAATTGCAATCGAAGGTGATGACCACGACCGCCTACCGGATCTGAAAACCGGGTTCCGGCCGGGGTACTTGAAAGCGGGGAAGCCGTCCTCATCTAAGCGACAGTGGTCTTCCTGTTCCGCAGGAAGGGAATGGTCAACCAGTCATCAGGAGGAAAAGAACCATGGCTGTCGTACGTTATGACCCCTGGAGCCTGCTCGGCCAGGTACAGCAGGACCTGAACCGGGTCTTCGAGGGCCGGCTTCCGGAGGAGGCCGCGGGAGACAATACCCGCGTCGTGACCAGTAGCTGGGTCCCGGCGGTCGACATCCGCGAAGAACCCGACCGCTTCGTCATCCGGGCCGACCTGCCCGGGATCGACCCCAAGGATATCGAGATCACCATGGAGGAGGGGGTGCTCACCATCAAGGGCGAGCGCAGCATCGAGGAGGAGACCCAGGAAGGTCAGTACCACCGAATCGAACGGGCCCGTGGCACCTTCTATCGCCGCTTCAGCCTGCCCGACACCGCCGACCCGGAGCGGATCGAGGCCCACGGCAAGAACGGGGTCCTCGAGATCGTGATCCCGAAGCTGGAGAAGGTCCAGCCGCGCAAGATCGAGGTCAGGGCCGAGGAGTAGGCCGCCACGGGGCCGCCGCACTGCCCCGTTCGTGCCCAGAGGCAACCGACCGCACTGTCGCGGTCGCGGAGAGAGACTGCCCTTGCGGGCGGTCTCTCGTGATATCGGACCGATCCGTTCACCGACCAAGGGAGGACGCCGGGACAGTGGCTGACGCACGCTGTACCTGCAACAGATGAAATACAAGGACTACTACAAGATCCTGGGTGTCGAT
>RFJX01000086.1 GCA_003694425.1 Gammaproteobacteria bacterium | reverse complement strand
GGATCGGACTGTGATGAAGCGGCCAGCCGTCACCCCCGTCGAGGAGATGCCGGAGCTGGTCCGGCGGCTGCTGGACGAATGGCAGGACGGATTCCCCCTGGTACCCGAGCCCTGGGCGGAGATCGCCGACCGTCTGGGCACCACCGGGGAGACCCTGCTGGCGGAGGTCCGCAGACTGCATGAGGCGGGAACGGTGAGCCGGGTGGGTCCCGTGTTCCGCCCCCACACCGTCGGCACCAGCACCCTGGCCGCCATGGCCGTGCCACCGGAGCGGATGGAGGAGGTGGTGGCCCTGGTCAATGCCCATCCCGAGGTGAACCACAACTATGAACGTGAGCACGAGCTCAACCTCTGGTTCGTGGTCACCGCCCGGGACCGGCAGCGCCTCGAGGAGGTGCTCACCAGCATCTGGCGGGAGAGCGGCATCGAGGTGCTGGACCTGCCGATGCTGGCCCACTACCACATCGACCTGGGGTTCAGACTGAAATGATCCTAGCCCGGATGTTGCACCGGAATCCGGAATTTTCCCGGAGAGATTTTCGACCCGGATTGGCCGGACGGGCAAAAGTCGATGTCGTTCATCGGCTTGCAGACCGTGCGGGCGAGCCGGGCGAAAAGATCCCGGGAAAAACCGGATAGCGTCAACAGGACAAATTGTAGCAACGGCGAAGCAAGGTCAAGCTCTTGAACGAAATCACAAAACCCCGGGATCTGGAGCGGTCTGGTGCAATATCCGGGCTTGCCGCAGGCAGACCGGTGGAACTCACCGACCCGGCCGATCTGGCACTGGTCGACGCCCTCTGCGCCGGCCTGCCGCTGGTCCCCCGCCCCTACCGGGAACTCGGGCGGCCCATCGGCCTGGGCGAGGAGGAGGTGATCGCGCGCATCCGCCACCTGATCGAGGTGGGGGTGATCAAGCGCTTCGGCGTCGTGGTACGCCATCACGAACTGGGCTACAACGCCAACGCCATGACCGTGTGGCAGGTGCCGGAGGAGGAGATCGACCGCCTCGGCCGCCGGCTCGGTGCCGTCCCGGAGATCTCGCTCTGCTACCGGCGGCGGCCGGCCCCGCCCCGCTGGCCCTACAATCTCTACTGCATGATCCATGGGCGCGACCGGCAGTGGGTGGGCGAGGTCCTGGAGCGGATCACGCGGGAGTGCGGCCTCGACCGCTTCCCGCGCCAGGTCCTGTTCAGCGGACGGCGCTTCCGCCAGCAGGGCGCCCGTTACCGCCTCTGCGCAGGAGGGCAGTGATGGAGGAGATCGACCGCCGCATCATCAACCGGCTGCAGGAGGGGCTGCCCCTGGTCGAGGCACCCTACGCCGCCGCGGCGAAGGAGCTCGGCATCAGCGAGGAGGAGCTGCTCTCCCGCCTCCGGGCCCTGCTGGACAGTGGCGTGCTCTCGCGCTTCGGTCCCATGTTCAACCCCGAGGCCCTCGGCGGCGCCTTCTGCCTCTGCGCCATGGCGGTTCCGGAAGAGGCCTACGAGGAGGTCGCCGGGATGGTGAACGCCTTCCCCGAGGTGGCCCACAACTACCGGCGGGAGCACCGGTTCAACATGTGGTTCGTCCTCGCCTGCGAGACCCCCGGGCGGATCGCGCAGGTGCTGCGCGAGATCGAGGAGCGGACCGGCCTGCCGGTACTCGACCTGCCCAAGGAGCGGGAGTTCTACATCGGCCTGAGGCTCTGTGCATGAGCCGGATCGACCCGATCGATCGCCGCCTGATCGAGGCCACCCAGGGCGGCCTGCCACTGGTCCCGCGCCCCTGGGAGGTCCTCGCCGGGGAGCTCGGCCTGGAACCCGCCGAGGTGCTGCGGCGCGTGCGCTCGCTGCACTCCAGGGGCGTGATCCGGCGCGTTGCCGCCGTGCCCAATCACTATGCCCTCGGCTACCGGGCCAATGCCATGACCGTGTGGGACCTCCCCGACGAGCGGGTGGCCGAGGTGGGTGAGCGGCTGGGCGCGCTGGAATTCGTCAGCCACTGCTATCAGCGGCCACGGCGGCTGCCCGAATGGCGCTACAATCTCTTCGTCATGGTGCACGGGCGGGACCGGCAGGAGACGGAGCGCCAGATCGGGCAGCTGAAGGAGCTGATCGGAGGGGATGCCCGTGCCTTCGACGTGCTCTACAGCAGCCGCATCCTGAAGAAGACCGGCCTGCGCCTGGCCGATCCCGGGCGTCCGGAGTAGCGACAGGGGCCCAGAACCATGTTCCGTATCTCCCGCCATCTGCGTGAACTGCTCGAACCGGGCAGCCAGCGGCCGTTGCGTCCCCCGCCGGCCCCGGTGGTGATCTGGAACCTGATCCGGCGCTGCAACCTCACCTGCCGCCACTGCTATTCCATCTCCGCCGATCGCGACTTCCCCGACGAACTGGACACGGGCGAGGTCCTCGAGGTGATGGAAGACCTGCACCGCTTCCGGGTGCCGGTACTGATCTTCTCCGGTGGCGAACCCCTGCTGCGTCCCGACCTGCCGGAGATCGCCGCCCGCGCCCGGGAGCTGGGGTTCTTCACCACGCTCTCCACCAATGGCACCCGGATCAGCGAGCGGAACATCGGCGAGCTGGTCGAGGCCGGATACGACTACGTGGGGATCAGCCTGGACGGACTGGGCGCCACCCACGACCGTTTCCGCCGCCGGGAAGGCGCCTTCGAGGCGGCGCTGAACGGGATCCGCCTGTGCCGGGACGCGGGGCTGAAGACCGGGATCCGCTTCACCCTGACCAGGGACAATGCGGCGGAACTGCCCGCGCTGCTGGAGCTGATGCGCAACGAACGGGTGGACAAGTTCTACCT
>RFJX01000085.1 GCA_003694425.1 Gammaproteobacteria bacterium | reverse complement strand
AGTGTCATGGCAGCGGCGGCAGCGAGGCCGGCCTGGCCCTGATCGGGGAACAGGGGGCGGTGGCGCTGGACCATCGCGACCCGGGGCATCTGCAGGCCTTCCTGGAGCGGACCGGCGGCCGGGGCGCGGACCTGATCCTGGAGATGGCCGCCCACCTCAACCTGGGCGACGACCTTGCATCCCTGGCCCGGGGCGGGCGGGTGGTGGTGATCGGCTGCCGGGGCGCGGCGGAGATCCGCCCCCGGGAGCTGATGCGGCGCGAGGCGGACATCCGCGGGATGTCGCTGTTCAACCTCGCGGGCGAATCGAAGAAGCGGATCCACGAGGCCCTGGCGCAGTGGTTCGAGAAGGGACTGCTCGGCCCAGTGATCAGGGAGCGGCTGCCGCTCGAGGAGGCCGCGCGCGCCCATGAGCTGGTGCGCCGGCCCGGGGCGCTGGGCAAGATCCTCCTGATCCCGTGACCGCCGTCTCCCGGCTCCCGGTCCTGCTGCTGCCGCTCCTCCTGCTTGGCGGCTGCGGCGAGGATTCCACGCCGCAGCCACAGGGACCCGGCCATTCCCGCCCCGGGGCAGCGGCCGATCCCGTTGCTGCTATCGAGCGGGGAGAGGCCGGCCTGACGGAGGTATTACCCCTGCTGGCCGGGGCGAGGGACGCCATGGAGCGGGCCAACCTGATCCTGCGACTCTATTACCTGCGGGGTGATCCGGAGGTGGTCTCCTTCCTCCACCGGCTCTGGAACGAGGGGCCGCCACCCGGCTCGGGACTGGCACCGGAGGCCTTTGCCGATCCGGCGCTGCGGGTGGCCCTGGCCCACACCCTGCAGCGGATCGAGGGCGGGGCGGACTCCCCCTGGCTGCGGGCGATCCGCGCCCACCTGCGCCATCCCGACCCCCTGGCCCGGGCCCAGGCGGCGGTCGCCCTGGGCTTCACCGGCGACGACCGCGACGTGGCGGAACTGGAGGCGATCGCCCGGGAGGACATCGACTACCCGGCGGAGGCGGCGATCAAGTCCCTGGCCATCCGCGGCTCGGAGGCGGCCAGAGAGGCCCTTGTGCGGCTGCGCGACGACCCCCGCCTGCCACCGCGCCGGCGGACCATCGCCCGGCAGGTCCTGGTAGAGGCATTCCGCGAGCCGCATGCTTGACTCCTCGCAGGCACGGTGCCTGACCTGGCCCAATCCCGGCCTGAATGGAGTCGCAACCCTGTCCGCAGAGACGCTGGTCCGGCGCCCCTTGCTGGTGTGGTGGATGGGCGCTCCGGGGCTACGCCTGCCTCCCGGCGCGGGGCTGAGCCCGGGTGAGCAGGAGGAGGGTGGTGGCGGCGCCGGCGGTGAGCAGGGCCGAGGCGAGGAAGGCCGGCTCCATCCCCCACTGCTGCCAGAGCAGGCCGAAGAGCAGCCCGCCCGGCAGGGCCAGCAGGCCCACCAGGAGGTGGTAGAGGCCGAAGGCGGTGGCCTTCAGCGCCGGGGGGGCCAGGTCGCCGATGAAGGCGCGTTCCGCCCCCTCGGTGGCCGCCAGACCGCCGGCGTAGGCGAGGAACAGCAGCACCGCGGTGAGGAAGTGGGGCGGGGCCAGCGCCATGGCGGCCAGTACCGCAACCCGCAGCAGCCAGCCCGCCACCACCACCGGCAGCCGGCCCAGGCTGTCCGAGAGGGCCCCGGCGGCGAAGGCCAGCAGGGACTTGACGGCGTGGGCCAGGGCCCAGAGCAGGGGGATCCAGGCCACCGCCACCCCCTGCTGTCCCGCCCAGAGGATGACCAGGGCCTCGGGCAGGGTGGCGAAGGCCAGGGCCGCGGCGGCCAGCAGCAGCCCCCGCAGGCGCCGATCCAGCGGCCGCCAGCGCAGCGGGGGTGGTGCCTCCGGGCGGACCCGGGGGGCGGGTGGCAGGCCGAGGGCCAGCAGGGTGACGACCAGGATCCCGGGGACCACCGAGCAGAGGAACACCTCTCCCATCTCCATGCCTCCGGCCAGCAGGAGGAAGGCCAGCAGGGGCCCGATCATCGCCCCCAGGTGGTCCAGACTCCGGTGGAAGCCGAAGGCGCGACCGCGGATCGCGGACGGCACCGCCGCCGAGATGAGGGCGTCGCGCGGCGAGGTGCGCAGGCCCTTGCCGAGACGGTCGCCGAAGCGCAGGCCGAGGACCATGCCCCAGCCGGTGGCGAGACCGATCAGGGGGCGCGCGCTGTTCGACAGCAGGTATCCCCCCAGCACCAGCCCCTTGGCGGGGACCCCGCGGTCGGCCAGACGCCCGGACCACAGCTTGAGCAGGCTGGAGGTGGTCTCCGCCAGCCCTTCGATGAGGCCGACGATGGCCGGGCCGGCACCCAGCTGCAGGGTCAGAAACAGCGGCAGCAGGGGGGTGATCATCTCGCTGGCGGCATCGTTGAGCAGCGAGACCAGACCCAGGACGATCACCGTCCGTGGCAGCCGCTTGCCGTCGTTGCCGGCCATGGTCGGGTTCAGGGAGTCAGGCGGGCCAGGGCCCAGCGCACGTGCTCGCGCACCAGGGCGGAGGGATGGTCGAGGCGGGCGCGCAGGGCGGCCAGCGCCGCCCCGGTGGAGGGGCCGTTGCCGAGGGCGACGGCGATGTTGCGCAGCCAGCGCTCGTGGCCGATGCGGCGGATCGGGCTGCCCTCGGTGCGGCGCAGGAAGGTCTCCTCGTCCCAGGCGAACAGCTCGGTCAGGCGCGGCGCGTCGAGCCCGTTGCGGGGCAGGAAGTCGGTCTCCGGGCTGGGGCGGGCGTGGCGGTTCCAGGGACAGACCAGCTGGCAGTCGTCGCAACCATAGATGCGATTGCCGATGAAGGGGCGGATCGCCTCCGGGATGGGGCCGGGGTGCTCGATGGTCAGATAGGAGATGCAGCGGCGGGCGTCGAGCCGGTAGGGGGCGATGATGGCCTGTGTCGGGCAGACCTCGATGCAGGCGGTGCAGGAGCCGCAGTGGCTCTCCCCCCAGGGGCGATCGACGGGCAGCGGCAGGTCGGTGTAGATCTCGCCGAGGAAGAACCAGGAGCCGTTGCGCCGGCCGATGAGGTTGGTGTGCTTGCCGACCCAGCCGAGGCCGGCGTTGCGCGCCAGCGGCTTCTCCATCACCGGGGCGGAATCGACGAAGACCCGGTAGCCCAGCGGCCCGGCCTCCCGCTCCAGCCATTCGGCCAGGCGCTGCAGCCGCCGGCGCATCAGCCGGTGGTAGTCGCGTCCCAGGGCGTAGCGGGAGACGTAGCCGAGGGTGCCCTCGCGCAGCACCTCGAGCGGCGGCGCCCCCCTGGCGGGGAGATAGTCCAGGGCAACGCTGATCACCCGCACCGTGCCGGGAACCAGCTCCGCGGGGCGGCAGCGCCTGCGGCCATGGCGGGCCATCCACCCCATCTCTCCGTGGCAGCCCCGCGCCAGCCATTCCTGCAGTCGCGCCTCCTCCGGGGCCAGATCGGTGTCGGCGACGCCGAGCTGCTGGAAACCGAGTTCCCGGGCCTGCTCCTCCAGCCGCCGCCGCAGGCTGGCGGCAGCGGGATCGGCCCCGGACTCCTGCAGGGCCTCGCTCACGACTTCGCGTCCAGCTCCCGCTCCAGCCGCTCCACGATGGTGCGCAGGACCTTGACCCGGGCGTAGCGCTTGTCCTCGGCCTCGATCAGGTGCCAGGGGGCGAATTCGCTGCTGGTGCGGGTCACCATGTCGTTCACCGCCATGCTGTAGTCGTCCCACTTCTCGCGGTTGCGGTAGTCCTCCTCGGTGATCTTGAAGCGCTTGTAGGGGATCTGCTCGCGCTCCTTGAAGCGGCGCAGCTGCTCTTCCTTGGAGATGTGGAGCCAGAACTTGAGGATGATGATCCCGTGGCTGGACAGCTCCTCCTCGAACTGGTTGATCTCGGTGTAGGCGCGCATCCATTCGTCCTCGCGGGCGAAGCCCTCGATCCGCTCGACCAGCACCCGCCCGTACCAGCTGCGGTCGTAGATGGTGGTCCTGCCGTCGCGCGGGATGTGGCGCCAGAAGCGCCACAGGTAGTGGTGCGCCTTCTCCTCGTCGGTGGGGGCGGCGATCGGGATCACCTGATAGAAGCGCGCGTCCAGGGCATGGGTGATGCGGCGGATGCAGCCCCCCTTGCCGGCGGCGTCCCAGCCCTCGAACACCACGGTGAGGGAGCGACCGGCGGAGACCTGTTTCCGGGAGAGGCGGTTGAGCCGGCCCTGCAGCAGGGCGAGCTGGTGGCGGTAGTCCTTCTTGTTCAGGCGCAGGGAGAGGTCCAGGGCGTCGAGCAGGGCGATCTCCTGGCCCGTGACGACCTGCGGCAGCTTGCGGCGATGGCGGCGCTCCAGCTTGCGCTCCTCGAGATGCTGGCGGATCTGGGCGTGGACGTACCGGCCGACGGTCAGGGCGCTGTAGCGGTTGTTGCTGCCGTCGATAATCATCCACGGCGCCTCGGCGGTGCTGGTCTCGCGCAGGACCCGCTCGGCCACGCAGATGAACTCGTCGTAGTGCTTGAGGTTCTTCAGGTCGTGCCTGCTCA
Source organism: Gammaproteobacteria bacterium (assembly GCA_003694425.1). Lineage (GTDB taxonomy): Bacteria > Pseudomonadota > Gammaproteobacteria > J113 > J113 > J113. The sequence continues at coordinate 4,499 of RFJX01000085.1, read as the reverse complement.
CCCGCCAGGCATTCTCCGGGTCCTTCAGGAGCCGCTTGATGCGCTTCTTCTGACGCTCCCTGGAGAGGTGCAGCCAGCACTTGACGATCAGCGCGCCGTCGTCGGTGAGCTGTTTCTCCAGGCCGTTGATCTGGATCAGGGCGGCATCCAGGCCGGCGGTGTCCAGGTCCCCCTTCATGCGTTTCGAGATCGGTTCGGAATACCAGGAGCCGACGAAGACTCCGGTCCGTCCCTTCGGCGGCAGGGCCATCCAGTAGCGCCAGGAATGGGGCCGGAGCCGCTCCTCCTCGGTACGCGGGCCGAAGGCGTGGGTGCGGATGTAGCGGGGGTCCATCCACTCGTTGAGCAGGTTGATGGCGTTGCCCTTGCCGCCGCCGTCCACGCCGGAGACCAGGATGATGACGGGGAAGTCCGCATCCTTCAGGTCCTGCTGCGCCTCCAGCAGGTCGACCCGCAGCTGGGCCACCTGTTCCTCGTACTCCTTCTTGCTGATGGTATGGCCGAGTTCGGCGACTTCGAACATGGCTGGTCTCCCTCGATGGTCAGATTTCGCAGCGGGCGGCCACTTCCTCCCACAGCTGGCGGAAGGCGCGGCCGGCCTCGGAGGCGGGGGCGAAGGCCAGCAGGGGGGCCCGCCGGGGTCCCATCTGCTCCACGACGCTGGCATAGGGTATGTAGCTGCGCAGGAGTTCGCGATGGCGGCCGGAGAACTGGGCCGCCACCTCCCGGTGCAGCTTGCGCCGCCGGTCGACCATGGAGAAGAAGGGGGCCAGCAGCCCCTCCGGCAGCTCCAGGTCCCGGCACAGCCGGTGCAGCTGACGATAGGCCCGCAGGCTGAGACTGGTGGGGATCACCGGGACCAGCAGGCGATCGGCCACGCTCATCACCCCCTCGCTCAGCAGCGACACGCTGGGGGGGCAGTCCAGCAGCACCAGGTCGTATTCCGATGCCAGCGGGGCGAGTGCCTTGCGCAGGCGCTTGCCCGGGCGCTTCGCCTCCTGCAGCACCAGGTCCAGGTGGCGGAAGGAGAAGTCGGCGGGGATGAGGTCGAGGCGGGGCCAGTCACTGGCCTTGATCGCGCGGCCGAGCTCGGTGCCCTTGCCGAGCAGGGCGCGGCCGCCCCCGCGCACCTTCGGCTTGACCCGGAAGTAGTAGCTGGAGGCCCCCTGCGGGTCCAGGTCCCACAGCAGGGTGCGCCGGCCGCTCGCGGCGGCGGCGAAGGCCAGGTTGACCGAGGCGGCGGTCTTGCCCACGCCGCCCTTGATGTTGTAGCTGGCGATCACCTTCATGAGCGGAACAGGCGCCGGTAGCGCTTGCGGTTGGCGCGCTCGGAGAAGCGTTCGAAGGTCCTGGCGAAGCGTTTGCGCGCCTTGCGTTCCTGCCGGCCCAGGACCCCGCGCAGGGCCTCGATGGCGGCGATGGTCTCCTCTGGGATCCCCCGCTTCGCCAGCACCTGCTCCCAGCGCAGCAACAGCGAGCGCTGGACATCGAGGTCGGTGATGGCGCCGAGGGTGTCCTGCAGCAGTTTCAGTTCGGCGATGGCCCGGCGGATCCGCTTCGGGGGATAGAGGCTGCGTCCGGCCTCCATCAGGTAACGCAGCTTCTTGCAGCTCTTGCGCAGTTCGTGCAGCGCCTCGACGGGGCTCGAGTCGTCGATCGCCCCTCCCTCGCGCAGGACCTTGCGGTAGACCCGCCAGGTGTTCTCCGAGAAACTCTCCAGCGCCGTCGGCGGGCGGGCCGGCTGAGCGGCCTGCTGTTCCAGCCATTCCCGCCACGCCTGTCTGAAGCGGGCATAGCGGCGGCTTTCGAGGGTGCGGCGCAGGCGGCCCTGGGCCAGTGTCCGCTGCTGCTCCAGGTAGCGCCGCAGCGGCTCCAGGGCGGGACGGTCGCCCCTGCCGATGAGCGAGGCCCGCTGGTCGAACTGGAGCAGAAAGACGTCGAAGTCGCGCTTGTCGCTGGTGGCCCCCGCCAGCCAGGCAAGCTCCCGGCCGAAGCGGTTCAGGTCCCGCTCCTCGAACACCCCGCGCACCTGTCCCAGGAGGGAGCGGGACCGGCGCAGGGAGACCCGGAAGTCGTGGAGGAACTCGCTGTCGAGATCGGCGAGGATGCCCGCCTCGTTCGCCTTCATCACCGCCAGCAGCCCCAGCAGCAGCCGCGCCAGGGCCTCGTTGGCCGCCATCTCCGGCTCCAGGACCACCCCGGAGAGCCCGGCGGGCGGGCGATAGAGACAGTACCCGCGCCACTGGAGCAGGGTGTCCAGCAGCTCACCTGCCAGGACCTCGACCCCTTCCGCGCGTCGCAGCCGCCGATCGATCCGGCGGGCCTGCTTCCGGTAGCCCCTGAGCGGGGTGAGGGTGAGGAAGGATGGAAGCCCCTCCCCGAACGGGGTCTCCAGCTGGATCCGGGCCACGGTCTTGCCGCGCCGGTCGCAGATCCGGGCGGGGGTGACCCGGGTCTCGAGGTCCGCCTGCTCCAGCAGGGCACGTACCTCCAGCAGGGGTTCGAGCAGGTCCCGCAGGGGCCCTTCAGGCAGGTCCCTTGCCAGCAGGGGCGGTCCGGCCACGCTGGATGCGGCCAGGACCTTTCCATCCTCCCGGCTGATCAGCAACAGCTCCGAGACCCCTCCCTCCTGCTGCAGCTGGCAGCGCAGCCCGGCCTGCTCCAGCCGCAGGTCGAAGCTGTCGAGCCAGCGGCGCTGCAGGCGGTGGCCGGGGCAGCCCTGCAGGGAATATGCATCCGGCAGCAGCTCCTGGAGCTGCCGGAGTCCCGTCGCGGGAGCGGTGTAGTGCTTCAGCTCTGGCAAGTCGGTCAGGCCCTGGCGGTTACCGGCCACATGGGTGGACCCCCTGGGGCCCTTCGTGTCGTTTTTGTCGGTCGTCGCTGCGCGGGAGAATCCCACCCGCAGTGTACGGTCTCTGCCGCTCAGTATAGACCCTGCTACTCGCGTGCGCTGCGGATGGTCTCCCAGGCCTGGCGGATCTGGTGGGTCTTCTGCGCCGCAAGACGCATCATCTCCTCGGGCAGGCCCTTCGAGACCAGCTTGTCCGGATGGTGCTGGCTGAGCAGGCGCCGATAGGCCCGCCTGACCTCGCTCAGCGGAGCGTCGGGAGAGACACCGAGGATGGCGTAGGCCTCGGCCAGGGAGGGGCGGCCGGTATCCGTGCCGGTCGTGTCCCCCGTCCTCGCCGCCCGCACCAACGCCTCGAGCCGCTGGAACTCGCGCGGCGGAAAGCGCAGGCGACGGCAGATGTGTTCGAGCAGTGCCCTCTCCGCCGGATGGAGCACCCCGTCGGCATAGGCGGCGGTGAGCTGGATCTCCAGAAACAGGCGCATCAGGTTGGCGCGCCGCCCGCACTCGGCGCGGAACTGGTCCAGGACCTGGTCGAGGGGAAAGCCCGGTTGCTTGCCCTGGCGGAACAGCCCGATGGCGGCCCGGCGCTGTCCGGGGTCCAGGTCCATCTGTCCCATGATGCGCCTGGCGGTCTCGATCTCGTCCTCGGTGACCCGGCCGTCCGCCTTGGCCAGGTGCCCCATGACGCTGAAGGTGGCGGTGAAGAAGGCGGTCTGGACCCGCTCCCGCTCGCCGGGGGCGCCACCGAAGGCCCCGGCCTCACCCTGCCGCTCCATGCCGCGATCCAGATTGTGGCCGATGGCCGCGCCCAGCAGGGCACCCAGGGGGCCGCCCAGCATGTAGCCGAAGGCGCCGCCGATGATCTTGCCCCACCAGCTCATGGAAGGTTCCTCATCCGTTCAGGGAAGGCGGATGGTGAAACAGCCGCCGCCATCGAACCCTTCGTTGGCCAGGCGGATCTGGCCGGACCGCCCGCGGTTGCGATGCAGCGAGGCGACCAGCGAGGCATAGTAGAGGCCGATCCCGGTGCTTCCGGTACCGAAGTCGATCCCCTGCTGATGGTCGGGATCGGTCAGCATGGCCGGAGGATAGCCGGGTCCGTCGTCCAGGACCTGCAGCTCCAGCATCCCCTCCTTCTCCTGCGCCCGGATCAGCAACCGGCTCCGGGTGTAGCGGAAGGCGTTGTTCAGGATGTTGGAGAGGACGCCGCCGAGGAGGTCACGGTCGTAGTACCAGGTGAGTTCCGGCGGGCAGTCGATTTCCACGGCGATGTCCCGCTCGGCCAGCAACTCCTGCTGCGGGATCAGCCACTCCTGCAGGGACTCAGCGACCACATGCTCCTCGATCTCCGGGAAGTACTGACCGTGACCGATGCGGTAGATGGCCAGCAGCTGGATGAGTTGGTTGTTGAGCCGTCCGCCCTCGTGCCGCAATCGAGCCAGCATCCCGGCCGGCGGGACCTGCCCCTCCCCGGCGGCGGAGGCGATCTGGTCGAGGCGGGCCAGGATCAGCCCGAGCGAGTTCTTCATGTCGTGGATGCAGGAGGCGAGGACCAGGGTGAAATCCATCCCGGTCGGTGCTTCCCGCCCGGATCTGCTCTCTCCTGTCGCCTCCTTCTCCATCAGCGGGTCCCGGTGAGCATCCGGTT
>RFJX01000084.1 GCA_003694425.1 Gammaproteobacteria bacterium | reverse complement strand
CGCGGCCAGCTCCACCGGCAGGTCGAGGAGATAGCCGTAGCGTTGCCGGTGGAGCTGGCCGCGCTGCGGCTGGGGCTGCGGGGCGAGCCCCGGTCACTGGCTCTGCCCCGCCTGTCCGGCGGCCCCCCGGCCCCGCCCCGGTGGCGGGTGGAAGTGCACGGAGCCGACATTCAGGTACCGGTCTGGGAACGGGAGGAGCTGGCCTGCGGGCAGGTCATCGAGGGACCTGCCATTATCGTGGAGCCGGTGGCCACCACCTGGATCGCGCCATGCTGGACCTGCCGCGTGCGATCCGGCGGTTCCCTCGACCTGGAGCGGCGCGGGTGAACCATCCGTTGCGGCGGTGCCGCCGGACCCTCACGGGAGGGTATCGGTCATGACACCCGGGCTCATGCGCCAGGCACGGGAGTCCTGCCTCGGCGAGATGAACGACCACATCGTCTACCGCACCCTCGCCGATCAGGTCCGGGACCCCCGGCTGCGCTCCCGGCTCGAGCAGATCGCCGCAATGGAGCTGCGCCACGCCGGCTTCTGGCGCCGGCTGCTGGCCGGTGGCCTGATCGCCACCCTCTCGGCCATCGACCTGCGGCGCAAGGTGCTGGAGATGCTCGCCGCCGGCCTGGGTGCGGCGGGCCTGGCCTGACTGTTCGGTTCCCTGGTGCAGGGTCTCACCGGGGTCTCCGTCCGAGTCCGGCAAGGGCTCAGCGGGCAGCGGGATCGATCCCCTCCATCGGGACATATCCCGGCAGGGCCTCGATGCGGGCCAGCCAGGCCCGGATCGCCGGGCGGTCATCCAGTGCAAGCCCGCCCTCCGGGGCCAGTGCCACATAGGGATAGCAGGCGATGTCGGCGATGGTCGGATGGTCCGCCGCCAGCCAGGGCTGCTCCTGCAGCCGCCCCTCCAGCACCGTCAGGCCCCTGCGGCCCAGGGCCTGGCTGGCCTCCAGGTCGTAGGGCCGGGCGAAGCGGAGCACCGCCCGGGCCCACGCCAGCCCGAACAGCAGCTCGTTCTCCGATACCGCCAGCCACTCCATCACCCGTGCCAGCGCCCCGGCCTCCAGGGGCAGCCAGGAAGGTTCGGCGTAAGCCCGGGCCAGCCAGGCGAGGATCGCCTGGGAATCCCGGACGACCCGCTCCCCGTCGACCAGAACCGGGATCTGGCCCCGCGGATTGAGCCGGCGCAGCTCCTCCCGCAGGGGGCCCTCGCCGAACGGGTCGACATCGACCACCTCGCAGTCCAGCCCCAGCAGCGACAGGAACAGCCTCACCTTGTAGGCGTTGCCGGAAATGGGGGCACTGTAGAGCTTCATCCGCATGGTCAGCTCCCGCTGCCGCGCAGCCGGTTGTAGAGCCAGGCGAACAGGGCGCCGCCGATGAGGCCGTCGAAGAAGCCCCAGACCAGGCCGACGACACTGCCGGTGGGGGAGATGGTGTAACCCCGGTAGAGCCGGCCGATCAGCGTCACCTCGCCGGTGGCGCCGTCGAAGGCGATGATCCACCAGGTCAGCAGGAAGAGCCCGAGCCCCCAGAGGATGCCGCAGGCCAGGGCGAAGGCCCTGATGTCGAGTTTCATCTTCCACCTCCCGGCGCTTGAGCCGTTGCAGTTGCAGGCCGCGAAGGGCAGCGGGGAATGGTTCAGGCCTTCTTGACGAACTCCGACTTCAGCTGCATCGCCCCGATCCCGTCGATGCGGCAATCGATGTCGTGGTCGCCCTCGACCAGACGGATGTTTCTGACCTTCGTCCCCATCTTCACCACGGCGGAGGAGCCGCGGACCCTGAGGTCCTTGACCACGGTGACGCTGTCTCCATCCTGCAGCACGTTGCCATGGGCATCCCGCACCAGCGGCAGCTGTTCCTCCCCGGCGGTCTCTTCGCCCCTGGCCCACTCATGGGCGCACTCCGGGCAGACGCAGAAGGCGCCATCCAGATAGGTATAGGTCGAACCGCATTTCGGGCAGGGCGGGAGCGTGTGCATGGTGCCTCCTCAGGCTGATGGACGGGTCCCCGGGACCCCGGGCCCATTGGAGGGTGGATTATGCCTCCAGGGCCGCTCAGGGCGCAAAAACCCTGCCTTAGGGATCAACCGCCCGTGTGGATCTCCACGTGATAACAGCCGCAGGCCTCGTAGAAGCGGCGCAGCTCGGTGAGGAAGGTCGACTCGTTGGGGGCCTCCTCCCAGCCGGCCTCGTCGATCAGGAAGGCCCGGTTCAGGGCGGTCTCGAGGCGGTCCTCGAACTGGTTGCCCTCGGCGTCGCGGTAGCGGATGCGCACCTCCAGCCGCGGCGGCTCATCCTCCTTCCCGCGCGCCAGGAGCTTCTCGCGGAAGGACCGGTAGGTCTCCCTCAGCTCCTCTCCCAGCCGGTTCGCCGCCTCGCTGGCCGATTCGGTGGCCTCCCTGAGGGCGCCCTCGGTGCGGGACTCGAACTGCTGCCACTGCTTCTCGATCCTGTCCCACTCCTCCTTCAGCTCGAGACTGGCCAGGTGCATGCGCACCCTGAGTTCGTCGCGCTCCTCCTTCACCTTCTCCAGCAGCTTGTCCAGGTCGGTATCGATGGCCATCTTGTCTGTCTCCGTTCGGTTGTCTGGATTGTGCCAGTGATATCGGGGCTGGGCGGGCTATTTCAAGCGGCGCCCGCAAGCGGCTATAATCACCCGCATGAATGGCAGGGCACCATCATCCATCCCGTTTGCCGGCGCCTGTGCGCCGCTGCTGCCGCTCGTCCTGCTGCTGCCCCGCCCGGGGCACTGATCTCTCACCACATCCTCAAGGCACATTTCCATTTCCCCGGCTACCCGCGGGATTGCGGCCTCGCTACACTGTAGCCATGCCCGCCGCGGGTCACGACCAGCGAGTACACAGCATCATGAGCAAGGAACAGTTGATCATCTTCGATACCACCCTGCGCGACGGAGAGCAGAGCCCCGGCGCATCGATGACCCGCGACGAGAAGGTGCGCATCGCCCGCGCCCTGGAACGGATGCGCGTGGACGTGATCGAGGCCGGCTTCCCCATCGCCAGCCCCGGCGACTTCGAGGCGGTGAAGGCGGTGGCCGAGACCGTCACCGAGAGCACCGTCTGCGGCCTGGCGCGCGCCATCGACGGCGACATCGACCGCGCCGTCGAGGCACTGAAGCCGGCGCGGCGCGCGCGCATCCATACCTTCATCGCCACCTCCCCCATCCACATGCGGAACAAGCTCAAGATGGAGCCGGACGAGGTGGTGGAGCAGGCGGTGCGCGCGGTGAAGCGGGCCCGCAACCACACCGACGACGTGGAATTCTCGCCCGAGGATGCCGGCCGCTCCGAGCCGGACTTCCTCTGCCGGGTGCTGGAGGCGGTCATCGACGCCGGGGCCACCACGCTCAATATCCCCGACACGGTCGGCTACAGCCTGCCCAACCTGTTCGGTGAGCTGATCCGGGGCCTCATCGAGCGCATCCCCAACAGCGACAAGGCGATCTTCTCGGTCCACTGCCACAACGACCTGGGACTGGCCGTGGCCAATTCGCTGATGGCGGTGCTGGGCGGCGCGCGTCAGGTCGAGTGCACCATCAACGGCCTCGGCGAGCGGGCCGGCAACGCCGCCCTCGAGGAGGTGGTGATGGCGGTGCGCACGCGGCAGGACGTCTTTCCCTGCGACACCCGCATCGACACCACCCAGATCCTCGACACCTCGCGGCTGGTCTCCAACATCACCGGTTTCCGGGTGCAGCCGAACAAGGCCGTCGTCGGCGCCAACGCCTTCGCCCACGAATCGGGGATCCACCAGGACGGGGTGCTCAAGCAGCGCGAGACCTACGAGATCATGCGCCCGGAGGACGTCGGCTGGCACGCCAACCGGATGGTCCTGGGCAAGCACTCCGGCCGCAACGCCTTCCGCGCCAGGCTGGAGGAACTGGGCTTCGGGATCGAGAGCGAAGAGGAGCTCAACGAGCTGTTCATGCGCTTCAAGGAGCTGGCCGACAAGAAGCACGAGATCTACGACGAGGACATCCAGGCCCTGGTCACCTCGGCCGATCAGGCGGCGATCAACGAACGCGTCCGGCTGGTGGCGCTGAAGGTCTGCTCCGAGACCGGAGAGACCCCCAGGGCCCGGGTCACCCTGCTGATGGACGGGGAGGAGCGGACCGCGGAGGCGGAGGGCAGCGGAGCGGTGGACGCCAGCTTCCGGGCCATCGAGGAGATCGTCCACAGTGGTACCGAGCTGCTGCTGTATTCGGTGAACAACATCACCAGCGGCACCGACGCCCAGGGTGAAGTGACCGTACGGCTGGACAAGGCCGGGCGGATCGTCAACGGCAAGGGTGCCGATACCGACATTGTCATCGCCTCGGCACTGGCCTACGTCAATGCCCTGAACAAGGTGCTGGATACCGATCCGCGCCATCACCCGCAGGTGGAGGAGCACCTGTGAGGGATGGGGGGTAAGGGGATGGAGGCCGGACGGCTGGAGATGCTCAGGGAGATGGGGATCGACGTGTGGGTGCGCCGTGGCGCACCCACTTCCGGG
>RFJX01000083.1 GCA_003694425.1 Gammaproteobacteria bacterium | reverse complement strand
GTTCGACGAGGCCCTCAAGCGCCCCCTGCCCCCCTTCCCCCGCCGTGTCGGGGTGGTCACCTCCCCCAGTGGCGCCGCCATTCGCGACGTGCTGACGGTGCTGCGCCGCCGCTTTCCTTCCCTGCCCGTGATCATCTACCCGGTTCCGGTGCAGGGGGAGGGCGCGGCGCCGGAGATCGCCCGCATGCTGCAGGTGGCCGGGGAGCGGGCGGAATGCGATGTCCTGATCCTGACCCGCGGCGGCGGCTCCCTGGAGGACCTGTGGCCCTTCAACGAGGAGGTGGTGGCGCGCGCCATCCGCGCCTGTCCGATCCCGGTAGTCAGCGCCGTGGGCCACGAGATCGACCTCACCATCGCCGATCTCGCCGCCGATCTGCGCGCCGCCACCCCCTCGGCCGCCGCCGAGCTGGTCAGCCCCGACCGCGCGGCGCTGGCCCAGACCCTCGCCGCCCTGCGGCGGCGGCTGCTGCGCGCCGAACAGCAGCAGTTGCTCCACAAGCGCCACGCCCTCGAGCGGCTGCGCCAGCGGCTGGTCCATCCCGGCCACAAGCTGCGCGAACTGAGCCAGCGGCTCGACGGCCTGAGTCTGCGCCTGCTGCAGGCCATGCACCACGACCTGGAACGCCGCCGGGCCAGGCTGCAGCAGATCCACTCCCGGCTGCTGCGCCACAGCCCGCAGCAGCGCCTGGGCGAATACCGGGCCCTGAACCGGCAACTGCGGCGGCGTCTGGAGCAGGCCATGCAGCAGCGCCTGGAGCACTCGCGCGCCCGCCTGCGCGAGCTGGCCCGCGCCCTGGACACCGTCAGCCCGCTGGCCACCCTGGAGCGCGGCTATGCCATCGTCACCGACGCCGACAGCGGCCGGGTGGTCCACTCCTCCGCCGAGCTGGTCACGGGGCAGGCGGTCGACGCCCGGCTGGCCCGGGGCGCGGCCCGCTGCAGGGTGGAGCGACTGGAGCCGCCGGAATGAGACCTATCGCCCTCCTCGGCGCCCTGCTGGCGCTGCTCGCGCGGCCAACCGCTCTCCTCGCCCTGCCACTGGCCTCGGCCCCCTACCCAGGCGGGGTGGCGGTGGTCGCGCTCGAGCCCGCAGCGTCCCCTCCCCTGGCCCGCTTCGGCGGCCACCGGGTCATGGTCCTGCGCGACGGCGAGCACTGGTCCGCCGTGGTCGGACTGCCGCTCGACCTGAAACCCGGCATCCATACCCTCGAGATCAGCGGCACCGGATTCCGGGCGCAGCTCCCGATCACGGTCCGGCCCAGGACCTGGGCCGAGCAACACCTGACCATCAAGAACAAGCGCAAGGTGAATCCCCTCAAGCGCGACCTCGAGCGGATCAAGGAGGACCTGCGCCGCATCCGGGCCGCCAAAGGCCACTGGCGGGAGGCACAGACGGTCCCCCTGCGCCTTTCCTGGCCCGTGACGGGCCCGATCAGCAGCCCCTTCGGCCTGCGCCGCTTCTTCAACGACCAGCCGCGCCGCCCCCATAGCGGCCTGGACATCGCTGCCCCCGACGGGACTCCGATCCATGCCGCTGCCGGAGGCAAGGTGATCGAGACCGGCAACTACTTCTTCAACGGCAACACCGTCTTCATCGACCATGGCCAGGGCATGATCACCATGTACTGTCACATGAGCCGCATCGACGTGAAGCCGGGGCAGGAAGTGGCGGTCCGCCAGGTGATCGGAGCGGTCGGCAGCACCGGCAGGGTGACCGGGCCCCACCTCCATCTCTCCGTGATCCTCAACGGGACGATGGTCGACCCCGCCCTGTTCCTGCCACCCGCGCCGGCAACGGCGGTATCATCCCTGCAACAACCGAACGACAAAGGAGGGAGCACACCATGAAGGCGAACAACATCCTCGAGACCATCGGCGGCACCCCGCACGTGCGCATCAACCGCCTGTTCGGCGACACCCACGAGGTGTGGATGAAACAGGAACGGGCCAATCCCGGCGCCAGCATCAAGGACCGCATCGCCCTGGCCATGATCGAGGCGGCCGAGCGCGATGGCCGCCTCAGGAAGGACAGCGTCATCATCGAGCCCACCTCCGGCAACACCGGTATCGGCCTGGCCATGGTGGCCGCGGTCAAGGGCTACCGGCTGATCCTCACCATGCCCGAATCGATGTCGCTGGAACGGCGCCGCTACATGGCGGCGCTCGGGGCGGAACTGGTGCTCACCCCCCGCGAGAAGGGGATGCCCGGGGCGATCGAACGGGCCCTGGAGCTGGCGGAGGAGTATGGTGAGAAGGCATGGATCCCGCAGCAGTTCGAGAATCCGGCCAATGTCGAGGTCCACCGCGAGACCACCGCCCGCGAGATCCTGGAGGACTTCCCGGAGGGGATCGACTTCCTCATAACCGGTGTCGGCACCGGCGGGCACATCACCGGCTGCGCCGAGCTGCTCAAGGAGCGGTTCCCCGATCTGAAGGTCTTCGCGGTGGAACCGGCCGCCGCCCCGGTGCTCTCCGGAGGCGAAAAGGGCCCGCATCCGATCCAGGGCATCGGCGCGGGCTTCGTCCCGGCCATCCTGCGCACCGATCTGCTCGACGGGATCATCCAGGTCGAGGCCGTCGACGCCTTCGAGATGGCCCGCCGCTGCGTCCGCGAGGAGGGGATCTTCATCGGCATCTCCTCCGGCGCCTCGCTCGCGGCGGTGGCGCAGAAGCTCCCGGAGATCCCGGAAGGCAGCCGGATCCTCACCTTCTGCTACGACACCGGCGAGCGGTATCTCTCGGTGGAGGGGCTGTTCGGCTGACGCACCGGGTCCCGGCGGCACTGGTCCCCCTCCCGTCAGGAATCTTTACACGCGCCGGCAGCGTGGGTTGTCGGTCCCCGCTCGGGATCGGGACCGACCTCGTGGTTTCAACTTGCTGATCAGACAGGGGTTCCACTGGCAACCGACCGCCCGGTGGGAGCCGGTCATGGCGGTCACGGGAACGCACCGCCGTCGGGATCGCACCAACTGGAGCCGGGGATAGGCGTGATCTGTAAAGCAGGCTTTACACCCCGGTATCCGGATCGGCTCCAATCCATTGATTCTCCTGAAATCGGTCGATCACGCATGGATCTTGCTTCATCAGGGAATGTGATGACCGCCCGTATCCCGCTTCTGGCCCTGACCCTGTTCCTGCTGGCGGCTGCCGCACGGGTCCCTGCGGCGACCATCTCCTGGCAACCGATCGACTTCGGCCAGACCTTCTCCGACAGCGTGAGGCAGGATTCCTCGCCGGATCCCGGCTTCTGGGACTACTGGAGCTTCAGCGGCAATGCCGGTGATATCGTCACCATCACGGTGCGCCGGGAGGCGGGTTCCATGGATCCGGCGTTCGCCCTCTGGGACGGGCTGGAGAGCGACACCACGGCTTACACCAGCCTTGACAGCGATTCCGCCAGCCACACCTGGCTCGGCAAGGGGGACGACGAACTGACCCCGGCGGTCCCGGGGCCCTGGGGCGACGCCCGGCTCACTGTCACCCTGGCCGCCTCCGGTGACTACGGGGTGGCCGTGGCGGAGGTCGGCACCGGTCCGGCCTCCCTGCCCGAGCTGGGCTACAACATCAACCTGGAGCGCGTCGTGGTCCCGTTACCCCCCTCTCTCATCCTCCTCCTCTCGGCACTCTCGCTGCTGTTCGTTGCCAGCCGCGCCGGCCGGCGCTGAGGCTCAGCGATAGCGCAGGCGGTACCAGGCCAGCCCCAGGTATTCGTGCAGGACCGCGCTGAAGACGTTCAGTGCGTGCAGGCTGGGTAGCCAGTCGAACAGCGAGGGGGCGGCCGGGGGCGTGCTGATGAAGGCGATCGGCGCCGCCACCACCTCAAGGCCGGCCCGGCGGAACTGTTCCACCGCCCGCGGCATGTGCAGGGCGTGGGTCACCAGCACCACCTTGCCGATCCCCTCGCGGCCCAGGATGGCGGCGCTGTAGCGGGCGTTCTCCGCGGTGTTGCGGCTCTCCTGTTCCAGCCAGCGGGCCTGCAGGTTGAACTCCTCTCCGAGCACCCGCTGCATCAGTTCCGCCTCGGCGGGTCCTTCGCCCCCGAAGACCTTTCCGCCGGAGAGCAGCAGGGGCAGGCCGGTCTCCCGGTGCAGCCGGGCGCCCTCGCGCAGGCGGTCCAGGGTGGTGGTCTTCAGGTCGTACCCGTCACCGCTGCGCCGCAAGCCACCGGCCAGCACCACGATGGCACCGGCATCGGCCGGCACCTCCCGGGGACTCAGCGGCGGATACCGCTCCAGGGTGGCCGCCAGCGGCCGGATCAGGCCGGGCAGGCTGAGCAGCCAGCCCGCGATCAGCAGGGCAAGGAGCAGCGCGGTGCCCATCGCGCGCCTTCGACGCTGGAGCCACAGGCCGGCGAGCAGCACCAGCCAGAACAGTCCCGGAGGCAGCAGCAGAGTCTTGAGGACATAGCCGAGGGTGATGAGGTCCAAGCCGCTGCCTCAGCGCACCACCTCGCCGGCGGCCTGGCGATCGGCGTGATAGGAGGAACGGACCATGGGGCCGCTGGCCACCGAGCGGAAGCCGAGCTCGCGGGCGTACTCGCCCAGCTCGCCGAACTCCTCCGGGGTGACGTAGCGGCGCACCGGCAGATGGTCCCGCGAGGGCTGCAGATACTGGCCGATGGTGAGCATGCTCACCCCGTGCTCCCGCAGGTCCCGCAGTACCTGGCGCACCTCCTCCGGCTCCTCGCCCAGCCCGAGCATGATCCCGGACTTGGTGGGAACCCCGGGGTGGAGTTCACCGAACCGGCGCAACAGCTCCAGGGACCAGCGATAGTCGGCGCCGGGCCGCACCTGGCGGTAGCGGGAGGGGACCGTCTCGAGGTTGTGGTTGAAGACATCCGGCGGCGCCTCTCCCAGCACCTCCAGGGCCCGCTCCATGCGGCCGCGGAAGTCCGGGGTCAGGATCTCCACCTTTACCCCTTCCCTCGCCTTGCGCACCTCCCGTACACAGTCGCGGAACTGGGCGGCACCACCGTCGCGCAGGTCGTCCCGGTCCACCGAGGTGATGACGACATGGCTGAGCCCCATGACGGCCACCGCCGCGGCCAGGCGGGCGGGCTCGTCCGGATCGGGCGGCAGGGGGCGACCATGGGCCACGTCGCAGAAGGGACAGCGGCGGGTGCACAGGTCCCCCAGGATCATGAAGGTGGCGGTGCCCCCGGAGAAGCACTCGCCCAGGTTGGGACAGGCGGCCTCCTCGCAGACGGTATGCAGGCCCTGCCGGCGAAGCAGCCCGCGCAGCCGCTCGACCTCCTTCCCGGCCGGTGCCCTGGCCCGGATCCAGCGCGGCTTGCGCAGGACCTCGGCCGGTTCCACCTTCACCGGGATCTTCGCCACCTTGGCCGCGCCGCGCTGGGCCCTGCCCCGTTTGTCGTCCATCGCGCCCATGGCGGCAGTCTATCAGGGTTCCAGCGCGGTTCGCAGGTGTCCGGCCAGGCCGGCCCGGACCTCCTCCATTCCGATCCCGGGGCGGAGATCGGCCAGCCGGGTCACCGCCAGGCCGGGCATGCCGCAGGGGTTGATGCGGCTGAAGGGCTCGAGGTCCAGGTCCACGTTGAGGGCCAGGCCGTGATAGCTGCAGCCCCGCCGCACCCGCAGTCCCAGGGAGGCGATCTTGGCCCCCCCGGTGTAGACGCCGGGCGCACCCTCGCGGCGCTCTGCGCCGATGCCGTACTCCTCAAGCAGGTTGATCACCACCTGTTCCAGGGTCCGTACCAGCCAGCGGACCCCCCGTCCCCTGCGGGCGAGATCGATCAGCACGTAGGCCACGATCTGGCCGGGGCCGTGGTAGGTGACCTGGCCGCCCCGGTCGCTGTGGACCACCGGGATCGCCCCCGGAGCCAGGAGGTGTTCGGTGCGCCCGGCCAGCCCCAGGGTGTAGACCGGCGGGTGCTCCACCAGCCAGATCCGGTCCGGGTCGTCCGGTCCCCGGGAGGCGGTGTAGTCCTTCATCCCCTGCCAGCAGTCGAGGTAGTCGATGCGTCCGAGTTCCTGGATCTCCATCTGCCTACAGGGCCATGATCACCCGCTCGCAGGCGGTCAGTTCACGGTAGATGGCATCGAGCTGCTCCCGCGAGCGGGCCTGCACGGTGACGGTCACCGAGAGGTAGTTGCCCGCCCGGCTGGGACGGCTCCTGACCGCCCCTTCGCCCAGATCGGGTGCATGGCGCCGCACCAGCTCGACCACCAGCAGTTCGAAATCCTCACCGCCCCGCCCCACGGCCTTGATGGGAAAGGCACAGGGGAAACGGAGCGGTGAATCACCGGTATCTCCCTTCATCGTCCTCCTGCTCCGGTTGTCTGCCCGCCGGTCACAGCAGCTCCAGTTGCTGTCCCGGTCGCACCGGGGGCGCGAAACGCGAGCAGTCCAGGTGGATCCGGTCCCGGTTGAGTCCCAGCCGGCGACAGGCGCGGGCAAAGCGCTGGCGCAGGAGATCGGCGTAGACCCCCTCACCGCGCATCCGGTGGCCGAAGCGCGGGTCGTTATCACGTCCTCCCCGCAGGTCCCGGACCCGGTTCATCACCCTTGCCGCCCGCTCCGGGAAGTGCTCCTCCAGCCACGCCTGGAACAGTTCGGCCACCTCCAGCGGGAGGCGCAGCATCACGTACGCCGCCTCCCGCGCCCCGGCCCCTGCCGCGGCCTCCAGCACCGCCTCAAGCTGGGAATCGTTGAGCATCGGGATC
>RFJX01000082.1 GCA_003694425.1 Gammaproteobacteria bacterium | reverse complement strand
GCTCACATGACGGCCGTTCAGTCGAGGAAGCTCCGGAGCTGATCGGAGCGGCTCGGGTGGCGGAGCTTGCGCAGGGCCTTCGCCTCTATCTGCCGGATCCGCTCCCGGGTCACGTCGAACTGCTTGCCGACCTCTTCCAGGGTGTGGTCGGTGTTCATGCCGATGCCGAAACGCATCCGCAACACCTTGGCCTCACGGGGAGTCAGTGAATCGAGCACCTCGTCGGTGGCCCGGCGCAATCCTTCGAAGGTGGCGGCATCCACCGGCGCCTCGGTGTTGGTGTCCTCGATGAAGTCACCCAGGTGCGAATCCTCGTCGTCGCCGATCGGGGTCTCCATCGAGATGGGTTCCTTGGCGATCTTGAGCACCTTGCGGATCTTCTCCTCCGGCATTTCCATGCGCTCGGCCAGCTCCTCCGGGGTGGGGTCGCGCCCCTGCTCCTGCAGGATCTGACGCGAGATCCGGTTGAGCTTGTTGATGGTCTCGATCATGTGCACCGGGATCCGGATGGTCCTGGCCTGGTCCGCGATGGAGCGGGTGATGGCCTGCCGGATCCACCAGGTGGCATAGGTCGAGAACTTGTAGCCGCGCCGGTATTCGAACTTGTCCACCGCCTTCATCAGACCGATGTTGCCTTCCTGGATCAGGTCCAGGAACAGCAGACCGCGGTTGGTGTACTTCTTGGCGATGGAGATCACGAGGCGCAGGTTGGCCTCGACCATCTCCTTCTTGGCCCTGCGCGCCTTGGCCTCGCCGATGGACATGCGCCGATAGACCTCCTTGATCTGGGGGATTTCCATGCCACAGGTCCGGGCTATCTCCCGCAGCCGCTCCTGTCTCGCCAGGATCTCCTCCTTGTGCGGCTTGATCCTCGCCACATGAGGCTTGCGACCCCGGGTCAGGGTGGCGAACAGGTCTTCATCGGTCTCGTGGTCGATGAACAGCTTGATGAAGTCCTTGCGCGGCATGTGGGCCTGGCGGACACAGATGTCCATGATCGCCCGCTCCTCGGTGCGCACGGCCTCCGCCGCCTCGCGCAGGATCGAGATCATCGAGTTGACCTGTGCCGGCACGAACTTGAATTCCATGAAGGTGGCGGCAAACTGCTCGCGCAGGGCCCTCGCCCGGTCGTGGTCGCGGCCATTGCGCCGGATCGAGTTCATCACCCGCTTGTGCAACTTGGCCAGGGCGGCGAAACGCTCCTTCGCCTCTTCCGGATCGATGCCTGTCGGACCGCTGTCCTCATCGTCGTTGCTGACCTCGGGCTTCAGGTCGCCCGGTGAAGAGGCGTCGATCTCCTCGAAATCGGCGGGGCTGTAGAAGCCGCTCACCAGGTCGGTCAGCTTGACCTCGCCCCGCTCGATCATCTGCCAGAACTCGAGGACATACTCCACCACCCGGGGGAAGTCGGCCAGTGCGGCCATGATCTGCCGCTGGCCCTCCTCGATCCGCTTGGCGATGCTGATCTCGCCCTCGCGGGTCAGCAGGTCGACGGTACCCATCTCGCGCATGTACATACGCACGGGATCGGTGGTGCGGCCGAATTCGGCCTCCACGCTGGCCAGGGCAGCAGCAGCCTCCTCGGCCGCGTCCTCGTCCGTGGGTACGGCCCCATCGGCCAGCAGAAGGGCATCGACATCGGGCGCCGATTCATGCACGGCGATCCCCATGTCGTTGATCATGTTGATGATGTCCTCGATCTGATCGGGCTCGACGATGTCATCGGGGAGATGGTCATTGACCTCCGCAAAGGTCAGATAACCCTGCTCCTTGCCCTTGGCGATGAGGAGCTTGAGTTGGGACTCCTCCTTCCGGGGTCTCGGGGTCGCTTCGTCCACAGATTTCATTGATGCCTGTTCAACCATGAGTTCAAATGTCTTGAGAATCGTGCCAGCGCTCAGGTGCCCTCTGCGCCGCAGGACCGCCGCATCGTTCTCGATGAAGTCTAGACGGTAGAACGGCGGCTCGCCACCGGGGGGGCCGAAAGAACTCCCCATATTAACCGATCTGGCCATCTTCAATCCAGATCAACCACCGTGACGCCGCGCCAGGGCGATGAATTCCTGCATGTAGGCGGTCTCCCGGTCCCCGCTGCGCAATGCCGCATAGAGGGTCCCGTGCAGTCCCTGCCGGCCGAGTGGGCGGGTGATGAGCCCTCCCTGATCGGAGGATTCCCTCAGGACCCAGTCGGGCAGGACCGATACTCCGCGCCTGCTGGCGACGAGCTGCAGGATGAGCGCAGTCAATTCGACCTGCCTGACGCCCGCAGGTTCCACTCCGGCCGGGGCAAGAAAGAGCCGGAAGACATCCAGCCTCTCCCTTTCCACCGGATAGGTGATGAGGGTCTCACCGGCGAGGTCGGCCGGCTCGATCCAGCCCTTGTCCGCCAGAGGGTGATCCGGCGCGACTACCAGCAGACCCTGGTAGCCGAACAGCGGCTCATAGGCGACCTGAGGGGTATCCACCGGGTCCGAGGTGATCACGAGGTCGATCTCACCCCCGATCAGTGCCGGAATGGGCTCGAAACTGGCCCCCAGACGGATATCCACGTCCACCTCCGGCCAGTGCTCGCGAAACGCTGCCAGGACCGGCAGCAGCCACTCGAAACAGGCGTGGCACTCGATGGTGATGTTGAGCCTGCCGGCACGCCCCCCTGCCAGCTGTCTGAGGTCCCGCTCGGCCGCTTCCACCGCGGGGAGGAGTTCCCGCGCCAGGGCGACCAGCCGCCTGCCGGCGGGGGTGAACTGCAGCGGCTTGTGCTGGCGCTGGAACAGCGGAACGCCGAAATAGCGCTCCATCGCCTTGATCTGATGGGAAATGGCCGACTGGGTCAGATGCAGATGGTCCGCGGCACGTGCCAGCGATCCGTGCTCGTCGATATAGAGCAGACTGCGGAGATGGCGAAGTTCCAGAAACATGACTTGTTCTCCGTCACAGTGATCCCGTGGCATGCCACGCCCGGCCATGCGGGCCGGCCTCAGCCGCTGTGTCCGAGCAATCCCCGGAGCTCCTCCTGCTCCGCCGCGTCGAGATCCCTCTTGTGCAGCAGTGCCTGCAGGCGCGAGCTTCGCAGTCTGGCCTCGAGGCGCTGCAGCCCGTCGCGAAAGTGGCGTTCCAGGTCGTCCGGTTCCACGAGCTGTTCCCTGGCCAGGAGTCTGCGCAGGTGCTCCCCCTCCGGGCGGTCGCGCCAATGCTCCAGGACCTGGCCGGTGGTAGCCTGTGGGTGCTCCCGGCCGTAGGCGGCGATCTCGGCCAGCAGGGCAAGTCCGGGCAGGTCGCCCTTGCCCAGCGCATCGCCATCGACCAGTTTTCCCAGTTCCGGGCGGTGGAGCAGGGCGAGGATCAGCTCCCGGACCAGCGAGGGACGATGTCGTTCCATACGTGCCGGGCGCACAGAAGGATGTGAGCGTTTACTATCACCATCAAGGAGTACGCGCAGTTCATCGGGCTGCAGGCGGGAGAGTTCGGACAGACGCTGGAGCAGCAGGCGCCGGAAGGCACCTTCCGGCACCTTGCGCAGGAGCGGCATGGCGAGATCCACCAGTCGCGCCCGGCCATCCAGAGCGCCCAGATCGACCCCCTGCTGAAGATGGTCGAAAAGGAAACCGGACAACGGCACCCGGCGTGCGTGGTCCGCGAAGGCCTCCGCCCCCTCGCGCCGGACCAGGGAGTCGGGGTCCTCCCCTTCGGGCATGAAGAGGAAATCCACCGTACGTCCTTCGTGGAGCAGCTCGAGTGCCTGCTCGAGGGCCCGCCAGGCGGCCCGCCGGCCAGCCTGGTCACCATCGAAGCAGAACACCAGATGGTGGGTGACCCGGAACAGCCGCTCCAGGTGTTCACGCGTGGTGGCGGTACCCAGGGTCGCCACCGCGTGGTCCACGCCGAACTGGGCCAGCGCGACCACATCCATGTAGCCCTCGACCACCAGCACCTCGTTGCCGGCGGCGCGTCCCAGCAGATGCATCCCGTAGAGCTCCCGCCCCTTGTGGAAGACCGGCGTCTCCGGCGAATTGAGGTATTTGGGCTCCCCGGTCCCGATCACCCTGCCCCCGAAACCGATGCAGCGCCCCCGCCGGTCCCGGATGGGGAAGATCACCCGGTCGCGGAAGCGGTCGTAGTGGCCTCCCTCCTCTCGCCTGATCAGGAGCCCGGCACGCTCCAGCACCGCGGCACCGATCCCTGGCAATGCCCTGGACAGGTTGTCCCAGCCCGGGGGGGCATAGCCCAGCTCGAAGCGGGCCGCAACCTCACCGCTCAGTCCCCTCCCCTTCAGGTAGTCGATTGCCCGGCCGGCTGAAGGATGCTCCCTGAGCTGGCGGCGATACCAGCCACAGGCCTGCTCCAGCGCCTCGTAGATCGGTTCCAGATCGCGCCGGGGCGTGGCATCCATGCCCGCCTCCTCCGGCACCTCCAGCCCCACCCGGGCCGCCAGGTCCCGGACTGCCTCCACGAAACCCAGATGGAGATAGTCCATCAGGAAACCGATGGCCGAACCCGAGGCGCCACACCCGAAGCAGTAGTAAAACTGCTTGTTGCGGCTGACTGAAAAGGAGGGGGTCTTTTCCGTGTGAAAGGGGCAGCAGGCGACGAAGTCCTTTCCCGCTTTCCTGAGCGGGACATGGGCGTCGATCACGTCCACGATATCGACCCGGGTGAGGAGCTCGTCGATGAACTCGCGTGGTATGCGGCCGGCCATCAGGGACGCGGGAGGGTGAGGCGGGAGGAGTGGGGAGTGGACAGCATGGCTAACGGTAATATAGCAGCCCCGAGGGGTGCCGATGCTGCCGGTCGAGGTTGGTCAGCCAGAGAGCCTCTGTCTGACCAGGGTGGAGACCTGTCCCATGTCGGCGCGGCCCTGGAGGCGCAGCTTGAGCAGGCCCATGACCTTGCCCATTTCACGCACGGAGGCGGCACCGGTCTCCTCGATCGCCTGCTCGACGAGGTCGGCGATCTCCTCCTCGCCCAGCGGTTCGGGAAGATAGGACTCGATGATCCCTATCTCCTCGCGTTCCTTCCGTGCCAGGTCCTCGCGACCGGCCTGTTCGAACTGGGCGATGGATTCCCTGCGCTGCTTGCGCATCCGCTCCAGGGTGGCGATCACATCGGAATCGTCGAGCTGCCTGCGCTCATCCACCTCCCGCTGCTTGATGGCGGCGGTGATCTGCCGCAACACGCCCAGGCGATCACGATCCCTGGCCCGCATGGCGGCCTTGACGTCTTCCTGGATGCGCTCCAGCAGGGCCGAAGCCATGGGGCTCGATCAGTAGAGGCGGGTGAAGCGGGCCTGGGTCCGGGACAGCTTCTTCTGCCAGCGCTTGACGGCCGCGGCCCGCTTGCGCTTGCGCTCCTGGGTGGGCTTCTCGTAGTACTCGCGCTTGTGCACCTCGGCGAGGATGCCCGCCTTCTCGCAGGTGCGCTTGAAACGCCGCAGGGCGACGTCGAAGGGTTCGTTCTCTCGTACCTTTACACTCGGCATAAGTCTGTCAGATCCTCATCTAAGGGTGTGGTCGACCTTCCGGCCGCGCAGCCTGCGTTACGCACAGCAGGGCTGGCGGAAAAGCGTGTTATTTTACCCACCGGCCGGGATTTTTCAAAACCTTTGATGAAAGTACTTGGAATCGAGACCTCCTGCGACGAAACCGGGGTGGCGCTGTTCGAGACCGGCAGGGGGCTCCTGGGCCACGCCCTGCACTCACAGGCGGCCGAACACGCCCGCTATGGAGGCGTGGTACCGGAGCTGGCCTCGCGGGACCATATCCGCCGGCTGGTTCCGCTCCTCAGAAAGGTGCTGGAGGAGGCGGGCTGCGGGCAGAAGGCACTGGATGGGGTGGCCTACACCCGCGGTCCCGGGCTGATGGGCGCGCTCCTGACCGGGGCGGCCTTCGCCCGCAGCCTGGCCTGGGGACTCGGGCTTCCATGCCTGGGGGTGCATCACCTGGAGGGGCATCTGCTGGCGCCACTGCTCGAGCCGGACCCGCCCCCCTTCCCCTTCGTCGCCCTGCTGGTTTCCGGTGGTCAT
>RFJX01000081.1 GCA_003694425.1 Gammaproteobacteria bacterium | reverse complement strand
GGTCGGCTCCGGTTCGTGGACCCTGGCCGGCCAGAACCAGATGATCAGCCCGACGATGACGGCCAGGAGAATGATCAGGGAGAGGTTGCGGCCGTGGCGGCCCTTGCCGGCATCACTCATCCGGATCCCTCGGGAGGGTCATCCCGGCCTGGCCGTGGCGGGAAGGGAAGGCGTTCGGCAGGGGCGGAAAGTCTCGCCATGGTGATGGCAGGGGCGGCTGTCGAGATGAGGTCCGTCCACATCACATGTTACCGGCGATGTAGCCCTGCAACTGTTCGATCAGGTTCTCCCGGTCTTCCAGGCTGCCCACGAGGACGTCCCCGATGGAGAGCATCCCCTTCAGGCGGCCGTTTTCGAGGACCGGCAGATGGCGGATCCGGTTTTCCGTCATCAGTTTCATGCAGGTTTCCAGGTCGGCACCCTCGTCCACCGTGATCAGCTCGGTGCTCATGATCTCGCGTACCGGTGTCTCCCGGGAGCGCCGCTCCCTGAGGATCACCTTGGTGGCGTAGTCCCGTTCGGAGATGATACCCACCAGGTCCTCGTTTTCGACCACCGCCAGGGCGCCGATCCGTTTCTCCGCCATCAGGGCGATGGCGTCGAAGACGGTCTGGTCCGGCCCGATGGTCCAGACCTGGTTGCCCTTGCGCTCGAGAAGTTGTGCAACGGTCAGCATCTCTTCCTCTCCCCCCCAACTGTTGTTGTTTTGCAGGCGGCTCCCGGGCGATTGATACGCCCCTCCGGCCATTCCGGAAGGGCCGGGGACGGACATCCCGGAGTGCCACCAAATCATAGCAGGTTTGCCCCGGCCTGGCAGTCGCCGCCCGGGGTAACATACGTTACCATTGGAACATTCAATCTGAGTCACGGCCGATGGGCCGACCGGTCGAGGAGGCAGGAACCCTGACGATGGAAATCCCCAGAAAACTCGGAAAGTACGATGTCATCGAGGAGCTGAGCCGTGGCAACATGGGCATCGTCTATCTGGGACACGACCCGTTCATCGACCGGCCGGTGGCGATCAAGGTGGCCCTCGCCGAATCGCTCAACGACCCCGAGACCGGCGAGCGTTACCGCAAGATGTTCTTCAACGAGGCGCATACCGCCGGCATGCTCACCCATCCCAACATCATCGGGATCTTCGATGCCGGGGTGGACGGGGACACCTGCTACATCGTCATGGAGTACATCAAGGGCGGGCAGACCATCCGGCCCTTCTGCAAGCCGGAGAACCTGCTCCCGGTGGAGAAGGTGGTCGAGATCATCTTCAAGTGTGCCAAGGCCCTCGACTACGCCCATCGCCAGGGGGTGATCCACCGGGACATCAAGCCCACGAACATCCTCTATACCGAGGACGGCGACGTGAAGATCGGCGATTTCAGCATCGCCCACATCACCAAGCTCGACTCCACGGAGACCATGCCCATGGGCATGGTCGGCTCGCCCCGTTACATGTCACCCGAGCAGATAAGCGAGGAGTACGTCACCAACCAGACCGACCTCTTTTCGCTGGGGGTGATCATGTACGAGATGCTCACCGGTCGACACCCCTTTGCCGCCGACAATTTCTCCCGCCTGGTGCACCGGATCCTCAACGATGACCCCCTGCCGCTGCGCGAGGTACGACCGGACCTGCCCGAATCACTCGAGGCCATCGTGCGCAAGGCGCTGGCCAAGGACCGGGAACAGCGCTATGCCATGGGCCTGGACATGGCCGCGGACCTCTCCCGTGCCTTCAGCAATCTGGAACGGCCCGAACAGGACATCTCGGAGCAGGAAAAATTCAATGCCGTCAAGCAGCTGGACTTCTTCCAGGGGTTCCCGGAGGGGGAGTTGTGGGAGATCGTCCGGGGAGCGACCTGGCAGGACTACACCGAGGGCGAGGAGATCATCGTCGAAGGCGAGCTGGACGATTCCTTCTACATCATCGTGGATGGGTCCGTCACGGTGCGCAAGGGGAGCAAGGACCTGCGCTCCCTGGAAAAGGGTGACTGCTTCGGCGAGATGGGCTATCTGGCCAAGACCAAGCGGACCGCCACCATCATTGCCCGGGAAGACACCTCGCTCCTGAAGATCAACTCCACGGTGATCAGCCAGGTCTCGCTCAACTGCCAGGTTCGCTTCCTCAAGGTATTCCTGCGCACCCTGATCTACCGTCTGACTGCCACCACGGAGCGGGTCTCGCAGGAGCTGTGACCCGGCGGGGCCAACGGCCTCGCCGGGTCAGTCATCGGCCTTCGGCTCTCGGCCATCGGCAATCGGGTCGAAGGATGCTTGACACGGTGGGGAAGGCGATTACGGTCCTGACCGACAGCCGACAGCTATTTCCGCCCCCATCCCCCACCCCCCGGGGTCTCGATCCGCAGCAGGTCCCCTTCCCGCGCCTCAAGCGTGACCTTGCCGGGCACTTCCCCGCCGTTGATGAGGTTGCGCCCGGGCAATCCATCCCCGCCCCCGGCCGCGCCCCATGGTGGATGCCGGCGGCGCTCGGTCAGGAGGGTGACGGTGGCCGGCTGCAGGAAACGGAATTCCCGGATCAGCCCGTCACCGCCGCGGCGCCTCCCGCGGCCTCCGGACCCGCGGCGCACGGCGTATCGCGTCACCAATACCGGGAGGTGACGCTCCAGGACCTCCACGGGTGTATTGAGGGTGTTGGTCATGTGGCTCTGGACCGCGTCCAGGCCCCGGTAGCGGGGACCCGCTCCCATGCCCCCGCCCATGGTTTCGTAGTAGCCCCAGTCGCGGCCGCCCATCGCCAGATTGTTCATGGTCCCCTGACTGGCAGCGGGGATTGCCTCCGGCAGCGCCTGCAGGAGGGCGCCGAGCACCACGTCCACCACCCGGCTGCTCGTCTCCACATTGCCGGCCGCAACTGCGGCAGGGGGAAGGGCGTTGAGCAGGGTGCCTTCGGGCACGGTCAGGTGCAGAGGGCGGAAGAGACCGGCACAGGATGGCGCCTCACCCGGCATGAGGCAGCGGAAGACGTAGAAAGCAGCCGCCGCCGTGACCGGGAGCGGGCAGTTGATGTTCCCCGGGACCTGGCTTGCGGAGGCGGAAAAGTCCAGTCGCACCTCACCATCTGCGACCCGCATTTCCACAACGATCGGGATGTCCTGCCGGCCCTGCCCGTCATCGTCCATGCAGTCGCTGAAGCGGTAGTCCCCTTGCGGGATCCGCGAGAGGGTAGCGCGGGCGATGGCCTCGCCATAGTCGTTGAGGGCGTCACAGGCCCTGAGCCATGCATCGATCCCCATAGCGCCGATGAGCGGGGAGAGGCGCCCGAGACCGTTCCGGTTGGCGCCGATCTGGGCCCTGAAATCCCCGCGGGCCCCGGCCGGGTCGCGCAATCGTCCCAGCAGCCTGTCCCAGACTCCGGTACATTCGCTCCCCTCCCGGATCAGGTGAGAGGGCGGTATGATCACGCCCTCTTCCTCCAGGGTCCGTGAAAGCGGCATGGAGCCCGGTGTCCCGCCGCCGATGTCGGCATGGTGCGCGCGGTTGGCGACGAAGGCGACCAGGGTGCCTTCCACGTGCAGGGGGGCGATCAGGGTGACATCCGGCAGGTGGGTACCTCCCAGATAGGGGTCGTTGACCACCACCATGTCTCCGGGTCTCCACTCCAGGCCACTGACTATGCCGCGCATGGCAAAGGCCATGCTGCCCAGGTGCACGGGGATGTGCGCTGCCTGAGCCACCAGAGCCCCGGCCGGGTCGAACACCGCGCAGGAATAATCGAGCCGATCACGGATGTTCGGTGAGATGGCCGTGCGCTTCAGGACGGCCCCCATCTCTTCACAGATGGTGGCCAGGCGATGACTGAAGAGGCTCAGTTCGACGGGGTTCATCGGGGCGGTCGGCTATCGGCTGTCGGTGGTCGGTTGTCAGTTGCCGGGCCTGGGTGTTGTGCCGTCCCGATGGCTGGAAGCCGACAGCCGATGGCCGAAAGCCCCTTTACAGCTTGCCTGTGGCAAGGTGTAAAGGTTAGCATTGACAAATAGATAGAGAACAAAGTTAGAATGGCATTCAATATGAGCCGGTTTCCACTCCATGGTAACTTCGAATGAGCGGTGAGGCGAGTGGTGCTGCCTCCCGTCTGATGCAGACCTATGCGCGGCTGCCGGTGGCCTTCGTCCGGGGGGAGGGGGCCTGGCTCCATGATGCGCAGGGTCGGCGCTGGCTGGATGCCCTCTGCGGCATCGGGGTCTGCTCCCTGGGACACTGCCATGCGGCGGTCACCGCAGCACTGCAGGAACAGGCGGCGACGCTCGTCCACACCTCCAATCTCTACCGGATCCCGCAACAGGAAGACCTGGCGGACAAACTGTGCCTACACGCCGGGATGGAGGAGGCCTTCTTCTGCAATTCCGGTGCCGAAGCGAACGAGGCCGCCATCAAGATCGCCCGCAGGCATGGCCAGCGGCAGGGGATCGATCAACCACAGGTCGTGGTCATGGAGGGGAGCTTCCACGGGCGCACCCTGGCCACCCTGGCGGCGACCGCGAATCGCAAGGTCCAGGCCGGTTTCGAGCCGCTCACGCCCGGATTTCTGCGGGTACCCTATGGAGAGTCCGAAGCCCTGGAGCACCTGGCCGGGCATCGTCACGATGTCGTGGCGGTCCTGCTGGAGCCGATCCAGGGCGAGGGGGGCGTGGTATTGCCGCCCCCGGGTTACCTGCAGGCGGTACGCCGGATCTGCGACCGGCAGGGCTGGCTGCTGATGCTGGACGAGGTCCAGACCGGCATCGCCCGGACCGGGGCCTGGTTCGCCTGCCAGCATGAAGGGGTGAGGCCCGATGTCATGGCCCTGGCCAAGGCCCTGGGCAACGGAGTGCCTGTCGGTGCCTGCCTTGCGGCCGGCACCGCCCGCGGCCTGCTCGGACCCGGCAGCCACGGATCCACCTTCGGCGGCAACCCCCTGGTATGTGCCGCGGCCCTGGCCGTAATCGACACCATCGAGAGGGAGGGGCTGGTCGACCGGGCCGCGCGTCTCGGGGCGTCTCTGCTCACCGGGTTCCGCCAGCGACTGGAGGGTCTCGATGGCGTGGTGGCGATCCGCGGACGGGGGTTGATGCTCGGGCTCGAGCTGGACCGCCCCTGCGGCGACCTCGTCACGATGGCGCTGGAAGCGGGACTGCTGATCAATGTCACGGCGGAGCGGGTGGTCCGTCTCCTGCCCCCGCTGATCCTCTCGGGGGAGGAGGAGGGCTTCCTGCTGGAGACCCTCTCCAGCCTGATTACCGACTTTCTCCGCCGGGAGGCATAGCGCATGGCCACAAGGCACTTTCTCACCCTGCTCGATCTGTCACCGGAGGAACTGCAGCGCCTGATCGAACGGGCGATGGAACTCAAGCGGATCCATCAGCGGGGCGACCACTACGAACCCCTGCGCAACCGGGTCCTGGCCATGATCTTCGAGAAGTCATCGACCCGAACCCGGGTCTCGTTCGAGGCGGGGATGGCGCAGTTTGGCGGGCATGCCATCTATCTGGCCCCCGGAGGTTCGCAGATCGGGCGGGGAGAACCGATAGAGGACACCGCCCGGGTGCTGTCGGGGATGGTCGATGCGGTCATGATCCGCACCTTTGCCCATGAACGCGTGGAGACCTTCGCCAGACACGCCTCGGTACCGGTCATCAACGGGCTGACCAACGAATTCCACCCGTGCCAGCTGCTCGCCGACATGCAGACCTGGTTCGAACACCGGGGGCCGATCCGGGGTCGCACCGTGGCCTGGATCGGTGACGGCAACAACATGTGTCACTCCTACATCAATGCCGCGCGCCAGTTCGATTTCAGGCTGCGGATCAGCCATCCGGAGGGCTATGCCCCCCTCCCTTCCGTGGTCGAGGCGGCGGGTGACCGGGTGGAGATCTGCCCCGGGCCGGAAGAGGCCGTGCGCGGGGCGGACCTGGTGGTGACCGATGTATGGGCCAGCATGGGCCAGGAGGAGGAGGCGCAGGAACGCAACGCGGTCTTCGCCCCCTTCCAGGTCAACGAGCGGCTCATGTCCCTGGCGGCGCCCGATGCGCTGTTCATGCACTGTCTCCCCGCCCACCGGGGCGAGGAGGTTACCGCCGGGGTGATCGACGGACCGCAGAGCGTGGTCTGGGACGAGGCGCACAATCGCCTGCACGCCCAGAAGGCGCTGCTGGAGCATCTGCTGGCGAGGCGGGTCTGACACGGTCGCCCGGGGATGTTCTTCCTGCTCAGCAACGACGACGGCTACCGCGCCCCCGGCCTGGGCTGCCTGGCCGCGGCGCTGGCGCAGGTCGGCGAGGTGGCCGTGGTGGTGCCGGACCGGGACCGCAGCGGCGCCAGCAACTCCCTGACCCTGGACCTGCCCCTGCGGGTGAGCGAGATGGCAGACGGGGTCCTGGCGGTCAACGGGACCCCGACCGATTGCGTGCATCTGGCCATCACGGGCCTGCTGGATCGGGAGCCGGACATGGTGGTATCGGGCATCAATGCCGGGGCCAACCTGGGTGACGACGTCCTCTATTCCGGGACGGTCGCGGCGGCGATGGAGGGGCGTTTCCTGGGCTATCCCGCGCTGGCGGTGTCGCTGGTCGGGGAGGAACCGGGCCACTTCGATACCGCGGTAGCGGTGACCATGGCGCTGATACGGCAGCTGCGTCGCCATCCATTGCCCTCGGACACCATCCTCAATATCAACGTCCCGGACCTGCCCATGGAGGAGATCAGCGGCTGGGAGGCGACCCGGCTGGGCTATCGGCACAAGGCGGAGCCGGTGATCCAGGACCGGGATCCCCGGGGCCGGAAACTCTACTGGGTCGGGCCTCCCGGCCCGGAGCAGGATGCGGGACCCGGGACCGATTTCCATACGATACGTCAGGGCCGGGTCTCGATCACGCCTCTGCAGCTCGACCTGACCCGGCACGACAGTCTGTCCACCCTGAGCGGCTGGCTGGAGGGGATCGGTGGCCCTGGCTGAGCATCAGGGCATCGGCATGACCTCCCAGCGGGCGCGGGACCGCCTCTGCGCCCGGCTGGAGGAGATGGGGATCCGTTCCCGGCAGGTGCTCGAGGTGATGCGCAGGGTGCCACGCCACATCTTTCTGGACGAGGCCCTGGCAAGCCGCGCCTACGAGAACACCGCCCTTCCCATCGGTCATGGCCAGACCATCTCCCAGCCCTACACGGTGGCCCGCATGACCGAGGCGCTGGTCGAAAGCGGGCCGATGGGACGGGTCCTCGAGGTGGGTGGGGGCTGTGGTTATCAGACCGTCGTGCTCTCCCGGCTGTGCCGCGAGGTCTATACCATCGAACGCCTGCGGGAACTGGCAGGCCGTCTGCGGCGCAATCTGCGCGAACTGAGGGTCCACAATGCCCGGGTGCTGCATGGAGACGGCTTCCGTGGCTGGCCCTCTGCGGCCCCCTTCGATGCCATCCTGGTGGCAGCCGCTCCGCGGGAGGTGCCGGAGGCGCTGCTGGAACAGCTCGGACCCGGTGGCAGGCTGGTCATTCCGGTAGGCCCCCATGGGGAGCAGCGCCTGCTCCTGATCCGTCGCGACGAGAACGGATTCCAGGAATCGGAACTCGAGTGGGTCAGTTTCGTCCCTCTGATCCAGGGGCGGGGCTGAAGGCGGGTGCCCCGCCGGTCCGTGACCGTGTTGCGGCCCATGGAAAGGCTGTTGCAGGAACCCTTCTTTCGACAACCCGTGGGCAGAGCCCTCCGCTGTCTCATCTGTTTCTCTCTCCTGCCACTGCTCAGTGGCTGTGCCGGAAACGTATCGGCGCCGGTAGCGAGCCGCGATCTGGCCACCGCCCCCGCCGGCAAGGTACTCAAGAAGGAGAAGCGCGTGACCAGCCGGCGTTTCGTGCGCCCGGCCAATCACCGGGTGCAGAAGGGAGAGACCCTCTACGCGATTGCCTGGCGCTATCGACTCGATTACCGGACCCTGGCACGCTGGAACGGGGTCCGTCCGCCCTATCTCATCTACCCGGGGCAGGTGCTCCGCCTCGCGCCACCGGTCACTCCGGCCAGGCACCTCGGGAGAGCCGGAAAGCCGGGCGCCAGGCCACGGACAGACGGCGCCGGAACACGCCCTTCCGGCAGGGACCGGCAGAAGGACGCCGAACCGGTAACGAAGGTGAAGGAGGCCAGGGAGAGGGTACCCGAAGGCCGCCGCGAGAGGCTGAAATGGATCTGGCCGGCGCAGGGAAAGGTGGTGCCCACGCGGGCCGCGCTGGGGGCCAAGGGGATTGATATCTATGGCCGTCTGGGTCAATCTGTCAGGGCCGCGGAGGATGGAGAAGTGGTCTACAGCGGAAGCGGCTTGATCGGTTACGGAAAGCTGGTCATCATCAAGCACAATGACGAATTCCTCAGCGCCTATGCGCATAATCAGACCCTCCTGGTGAAGGAGGGCGAGCAGGTGAAAAGAGGCCAGCAGATTGCCACCATGGGGCAGAGCGGGACGGAGAGGGTCAAGCTGCACTTCGAGATCCGCAAGGACGGGAAACCGGTCCCCCCGCTGCGATATCTGCCGGCCCCCAGGTGACCAGCCCCGGTATTGTGAGCTGTTCACGGTTTTCGTCGGCAATGTCCCGGTATCCTGTCGCCGAGACCGTTGCCGGATTTGATTCCACAGGAGGAGCCAGAGGAGGTCCGTGAGATCCCGTGAGTGAAACCGATCTGCAGGACGAAGAGGCCGGGATCATCAATGATCCCGGTGACCTCGTTGACGACGAGGAGCCGGTCGAAGAGCCGATCAAGGATCCACCTGCTCAGGAAAAGGAGACCCGCTATCTGGCTGGTGAGATACCCCAGGGTGAACTGGATGCGACCAGGCTCTATCTGAGCGAGATAGGTTTCTCACCCCTGCTGACGGCAGAGGAGGAGGTGCGCTTCGCGCGGGCGGCGCAGAAGGGCGACGAGAAGGCGCGCGCCCGCATGATCGAGAGCAATCTCCGCCTGGTGGTGAAGATAGCCCGCCGTTACATGAACCGTGGCCTGCCACTGCTCGATCTCATCGAGGAAGGAAACCTCGGCCTCATTCGTGCGGTGGAGAAATTCGATCCGGAGAAGGGTTTCCGCTTCTCCACCTATGCCACCTGGTGGATCCGGCAGACCATTGAGCGTGGCCTGATGAACCAGACCCGCACCATCCGTCTGCCGATCCATGTGGTCAAGGAGATCAACATCTATCAGCGGGCGGCGCGGAAGCTGGCCCAGCAGCTGGATCGCGAACCCACACCCGAAGATGTCGCCCGCGAGCTGGACCGGCCGATAGAAGATGTGAAGAGGATGCTGGGCCTGACCGAACGGGTCACCTCCTGCGACGCCCCGGCCGAACGGGATTCGGATCGCAGCCTCATCGACACCATCCCGGACCAGCAGAACCCCGACCCCGCCCTGCTGCTGCAGGACAGTGACATGCGCCGGCATATCGAGGCCTGGCTCGACGAACTCAACGACAAGCAGTGCGCGGTCGTGGAGCGCCGCTTCGGCCTGCGCGGGCACGATGTCGCCACCCTGGAGGAGGTGGGGAACGCCATCGGCGTGACCCGTGAGCGGGTCCGCCAGATCCAGATCGAGGCGCTGCGCCGGCTGCGCAAGATCCTCGAGCGCGAGGGCTTCTCGGTGGACAATCTCTTCAGCGAACACTGATTGTCCGCACCACGGAGACACGGAGGTCACGGAGCGGGAAAGGCTGTCAGCTATCGGCCTTCGGCATTCGGCGAAAGTGCCGGAACCTGTATGCCGCCCGCCGTGGTACCTCCTTCCACAAAATCTCCGTGTCTCATACGTTGGAATCGGTGCCAATCAGTGGGCATGCAAGATCGATGTTCACCACAGAGATACGGAGAACACGGAGAGTTCCGATGTATTTCCCATGAGGGTGCACAGTGCTCCCTGTGACCCGGTGATCTCGGATGACAGAGGAAAATTTTTGGGTAAAACGCCAAGAACCGGGATCCATGTACACGGAAAGCTGTTGCCTGAAGCGAAGCCTCCAGCATTCATACCCTCCGTGAACTCCGTGTCTCCGTGGTGAGAATCAAAAGGGAGGATTCATCCCTTCTGCTCAGTCTCCCCGGGTTCTGAAATTGCGTTGGCGCGACGGTCGCTGATGTACTGCAGCCACCACTGGGCCTGATCGTGCAGCGACTTGTCGTTCGAGGCCAGGCGCAGCTCCCTGACCGCCTGATCGGGATCACCGCTGTGGTAGAGGGCCAGCCCGTAGAGGAAGCGGGTCAGGGCCGGATGTTTCAGACCGCCCCGCCGCAGGGCCTCGGCCAGGACCGGGACGGCCTCTCTCCAGCGCTCCAGGTCGACCAGCAGCTGTCCCAGCAGGGCATGGGTACTGCCGTCGGGTGGCCCGGCCTCCACCGCCTTCTCCAGCGCCTCGACCGCGAGCGGCTTCTCCCGGGCCTGCAACCAGCTCTGGGCCAGGAGGAACCAGTTTTCGTGGGTCGCCGGCAGGGCGGCGGAAGCGAGTGATTGCCGGAGATGGCGCCCGGCCAGCCAGGGCAGGTCCAGGTAGAGGTACATCCGTGCCAGCCGCAACCGCTCGTCGCTGTCGAGCATGCCGCCGGTACGCATCAGTTCGAGGGTCGCCAGCGCCTTGCCCTCCTGCCGGTTGCGCTGATAGAGGGCGACCAGCTGGGTCCAGTACTCCCGTCGGGACGGGTAGCGGCGCACCATGGTGCGAACGACCTTGAGCGCCGACTTGTACTGCTTCAGCTGCAGACGGCAGGCCAGCAGCATCTGGTACCAGCCTTCCCGTGGATGCCTGGAGGCCCTGATCGCCCGTTGCAGATAACGGCTGGCAGACTTGTATTGCTTGAGCTGGTAGTGCGCCGTGGCGGCGAGGACCAGGCTCTCCACGGGGGGCTTGGCTTCATCCCTGAACCAGCGCGTCAGGTGCTTCAGTCCCTTGCGGTATTCGCCGCTGTAGATATGGAGCTGCGCGGCGTTGTAACGCAGTCCGTGGGCCACCCCCTCCGGCAGGGCATTCAGGGCCAGGGACCGGTCGAAGGCCCCGGCCGCCTCCTTGTACTTGCCGGCGCCGCTGTAGGCGTATCCCAGGGTCTGCAGCACCACGGCGCTTTCGTACCGGTTGCCCTCCACCTTCGCCAGCAATGACTGCAGGCGGGAGATGGCCTGCCGGTACTGCTCCTTGCCCAGCAGTTCATGGACCTCGTTGAGCGCCTTGTAGGTCTTTTCGCTGAGTAGGGGTCCATCCTCTGCCGGCACACCGACACAGAGGAGCAGGAGCAGGGGCAGGAGGAGCTTGCCGAACCGGTTCATCTGCGGCGCCTGTTTCGGTCGAGGGTGAAACGGATGACCTGGACGGCGCGCCGGGCCACCGGCTTGCCATCGACTATCTTCGGCTGGAACTTCCACTTGCGGATGGCCCGCAGGACCGCCCGGTCGAAGATCTTCGGCGGGTCGGCCTTCACGATCTCCGGATCGGCCACCTCGCCCTCCGGGGTGATGGTGAACTCCACCGTCACCGACCCCTCTATCCCCGCGCGCAGGGCACGGGGCGGATAGACGGGCGGGACCCGGTAGGTGGGTACCGCGGTCTCGGGGGCCTCGATGGCCGGTTTGCGGGGCGGAGGCGGTGGTGGCGGAGCCCGCTTCTCGCTCTTGCGGAAGTCTCCGATATAGGGGCCGCCGGTGAGGTTGAGCGGGATGTCGAT
>RFJX01000080.1 GCA_003694425.1 Gammaproteobacteria bacterium | reverse complement strand
CGTGCCGAGGTGAAGGAGGAGGGCTGAGAAACTGGTGATGGAGGCTACCAGGCCTCCATCACCTCCTCCATCGGGAACTCCAGTCCCACCCGCTCCCACACCTCGGCGACCCTGCGCACCACCGGCTCTGACTTGCGCATCCAGTCGGGATGGCGGTCACGCTTGTCGAATACCCTGAACGGCTCGGGCCGGGGATTGCGGTCACCAAAGCGGTAATAGTAGTCGGTGGCCACATCCATCATCCGCTCCTCGCCGTAGGGCACGATGCGGATCGACCGGCTGGCGGAGAAGCCGGTGGTGGCGACATAGATGTGATATTGCTCCCAGTAGCGCAGGTAGGCGTCGAAGTAGTCCATCTCCATCACCTCCTCGGGATCGGCGCCGGTGTAGACGAGGTCGCGCCGCACCCATTCCTCGATGTTTCCGCGCACCGCGAATCTCCCGTTCTCCGGCAGTCCGCCCGACTTCTCGTAGGTCGAGATGGCCGAGGTGACCGGATGGCGCACGGTGAGGATATTCTCGACGGACTCCCCCAGGATGCGGTGGAAGAAGCCACCCGCGTAGGTCCCCTTGGTCAGCTTCTTCGGCACCGGGATCTTGCCCGAGAAGGGCCTGGCCTTGCCGAAATAGATCTCCACCATGGTCAGGTATTCCGCCATGGTCTGCAGGCTCGTGATCCAGGAGTTCATCCCCTTTTCGAAACGGAAGGGAGAGGCCTCGGGGAAGCCGTCGTGGGCCACCACGTTGGGTACGTGATTGGGGTCATAGCCCAGGGAGCGGTAGAGCTCCTTGGTCAGGTAGGAGCCGCCATTGCGCGGCACGCCGATCACGTTGATGAAGTGGAACTTGAGCTGCAGGTCCCGGATCTTCTCCACGTCCCCCAGCATCAGCGCCACCAGCAGCTCGTAGCTGCGGCCGATGGCCCGCTGCCCCTTCTCCGTGGCCATCACCTTCTGCGCGTTCTCGGCCGCCTTCTCGATGACCTGTTTCTGGTCCTGGCTCAGCTCCTCACTGAGCTGATCGCCCCATTTGGCCTCCTCGAAGGGCGTGCCGTCGACGACGTGGGAAAGGAAATCGACGAACACCGGAGAAACCGGCAGTTCCCGATCGGAGAGCTTGATTTCAACACCCATGGGTCTTTGTCATCTTCAAGGTGAATGTGGAGGTCCTGCTGCCAGCCGCCGCTGGCCGAATCAGTGTGTCATTTTGCGTCGCCGGTAGCCATCCAGCAAGCGGTCGAAATTGTCCAGGGAGAGGAGGTGGGCATAGATGCGGGACAACTGCCCGTCCTTCATCAGTTTCTTCACGGCGTTGCCGGTCAGGGCGTTGAGCCTGGACTCGTTGACCCGGTGCAGCCCCTTTACGCTCAGCGCCTTGAGATCCTTCGGCTGGACATGGGCCTCGAAGGGCTCGAGCAGATCCAGGCGGGCCAGATTGTGGCAGAAGGTGCGGGTCTCTTCTACCGCCGTCTCCATTTCATGGATCAGCGACTCGTACTCGTGCCATGCGGCGTTCGGTACGCCCTCTCCGTCGAACAGTGGTGGTTGCGCATCCCTGGAGAGGGCGTCCTCCTGGACGGCGACCACGACCTGCGGTGGCTGCGCGGGTTGCTCCTCGTTGCGTATGCGCACCGTGCAGAAGGGAAATCGCCGTACATAGGCGGGCTTGTAGATCCCGGACGGCCACTCCCCGCTGGCATCCAGGATCAGGTTTTCTCCCTGAACCAGCCCGGTGATCGCCATCGGCAGGAATCCTTCCGTTCCGGGATTGCGGACAAAGGCGATGGGGAAGAAGCGCGCCGCACGGCTCAATTCTTGCGCGGTGAGGAAGATGGAACTCAGCCGGGCCTGAAATTGACGTACGGCCCGTTGTGAAACACCCAGTTCGCGATGGAGATGGCGATCGAGCAGGACCAGCTGGCCATATCCCGCAGGTGACGGGATCTCCGGAAGGTCCGGGGTGGGAGCATCGATCGGTGTCATTGGAATTGCACGGCAGCCGTCCGGCAGGGTCCTTCCAGACTTCTCGTCAGTGTTCAGAACCGCGCGTTCAGTGATGCCCAGTAGCGGATGTCCCGCTGGTCGCCGGCATCGTGGGCCGTGGTCGGGACCGCGGTCATGAAGTCGAAGCTGTAGTCCCGTCCGAACTGGATGGTGGCGCCCACCCCGGTGCCGCTGAGGGTGTCGGTCTTCTTGCCGCCGGCGGCGGGATTCTTGTTGTAGACCACACCGACGTCGTAGAAGGCCCGGAGCTGGACCGGCGCATCGAACGGGAGCCTGAAGGGCAGCGGATGCATCAGGTCCATCCCAGCCCAGACCCCCGCGTCGCCGGAGAGCTCGCCCTGGGCGAAGGCCCGTATGCTCGTCGGCCCGCCGATGCGGAACCGGTCCAGGTCGTTGAGCGGGCCGATGGAATAGGCCCCTGACCCCCGGATCAGTACGGACCAGTCTCCTCGCATGTCATGGTAGTGGCTGAAATCGAGCTGGAACTTGCCAGGCTCCCGATTCTGGCGCAGCAGCCCGGCGGCGGTATAGTCGGAGCGGCGGAAGTTGGTGGAGAAGGTGGCCCCGAGGGTGCTGACCGAGCGCTGGTCGCGATAGAGGTGGGTCCAGCGGGCGCCCAGCCTGAGCAGGGTGAGGGCGTCCTGTTTCTGGTCCGCGGTCACGGTCAGGGCGCCGGAGCCGGTCTGCCGGGTGAGGATGCGGGTGAACTCGAGCGTACCGATGAGGGTATCGTCCAGAGTGCGCCGGAAGGGATGGCTGAGCCACGCGCCGAAGGTCTCGCCATCCCCATCCCGCCTGGAGCCGGAGAAGGCCGCACCGAAGGCCCCGGAACGGACGTTGTAGACATTGCGGGAATAGTAGAAGTGGGCCCTGGTGCCGCTGGTGTTGAGCGCCACCTCGTAGTCGAGCTGGCCGAAGTCGAGTTCACCCGCCTCGCCGTGCAGATAGGTGAAGCCGAAATAGTCGCCATGGCCGGTCGGGTTGTTGTAGTTGACGGTCGCCACTGCGCGCCATTCCCCCACCGCGACATTGCCGTGGTTGTTGATCCCGGCGGTGCCCTCGAACCGCCGCTCCTGCGTCTCCAGGATGAGATCGGTGGTGCCGAACTCCTCACCCGGCGCCAGCACGGAGCGGGCGGTGAGACCGGGCAGGTCGTTCAGCAGGAGCAGTTCGTTCTGCAGGGGGTCGTCCCGGAGGATATCGCCGGGCCGGATGCGGTCGAACTGGCGCCGCAGGAACTCCTCATCGTAGATGCGGTTCCCCTCGAAGCTGATCTTGCCCACGCGCCCCTCGATGACGTGGAGCCTGACCACACCCGAGGCGACCTCCTGAGCCGGGACCGTGACGGTCGCCAGGGTATAGCCACGGGAGCGGTAGTAGCGCGTCAGCAGATCGGCCACGCCGTAGATCTCGAGGAGCGTGAGGCGCTTGCCCTCGTAGTCCGCGATCTGCCGGTGCAGTTCCTCGGTCGGGATGGCCTCGTTGCCGCTGATCTCGAAGCGTCTGATGAGGATCTTCGGCCCGCCCTCGGGGACCTTCGGAACGGCCGGGGCGGGCGCCAGTGGCGGTTCCGCCTGCGTCTCCGGCAACCCGGGGCCCGCTTCGGGGAGAGTCTCACGGATGGTGCCGGGTGTCACTTCCGCGGCCACTGCAGTGCCGGCAAGGAGGCACGACAGCAGCAGAACGCTGGTGGCCTGGAACCGCCGCATCAGTCTCCCCCTTCTATTATTCAACACTTTATAAGAATATTCTAAGATAATTCCTTATGCAAGGTGCATCACCTCGCCCCACCCCTCATTTCATCCACCACGGCCGTTCCGGCGATCCTTTGCTCACTTGTGGTTCTCCCGTCATTTGCAGATCTGAGGTTTTTCGCCCAGTTGCGGCGGCCGCACCGCCAGCGGAATGATCGGCTGATCCGGTCCCTTCACCCACGCGTACTGGCCCGCGACCAGTTCCCGGATCCCGGCCTGGTTCCGGATCACGATGCGGCTGTCGGTACCGGGCGTTACACCGGCGTAGAGTCCCTGATCCGTGAGCCGCAGTTCGTAGTCCGTGCCCCGGATGCCGATGGTCGCCACCGCCGTCTTCATCCGGTAGTTGGCCGGCTTGCGCTTGCCGATGAGCCCGGTGACCGCCCGCAGCCCACCCTTGATCAGGGAGAAGAAGCTGCGTTCCTCCTCTGGCTTCTCCTTGCGTACCACGAAGGCCTCGATCTGGAAGCGGCTGTTCGGCTTCAGGGCCACATGACTGCCATCGTTGAAGTCGAGCTGGACCGTGCTGTTCGGTCCGGTACTGATGGTCTCGCCTGCCGCGATCCCGTCACCCGCGCGCAGGGGCCGGATCCGCCCCTGCTCCGGCGAGGCGGCCATCACGAAGCCCTTGGCACGCTGCACCTTGCCCGCGCTGGAAGCGGCGAGGGAGTGACCACTGGCAAGGAACAGGGTGGCGATGAACAGCAGGGTACCGGCGAAGGGCTTGCTCAGCTGCATTCCATCTCTCCCTCTCCGACACCGGCGCTCTCGCCGCCCTCCTCTTCGGACCCGCCTTCCTCTTCACCCTCGCTCTTCTTCTTTTTCTTCTCCTTTTCTTCCTCTTCCTCCTCGATCAGTTCTTCCTCCTCCTGCTCGAGCAGCGCCTCCAGCAGCTCGCCGTCGCCCTCCTCCCCCTTGATGGTGTCGAGGATGTCTCCCGGGCTGGCCTCCTCCTCGAAGGAGAAGAGTGGGTCGATGACCGCCACGATCCCGGTGGTGACGATCTCGGGCAGGTCCAGCGGCTCGATGGCCAGGGCGTCCTGGGGATCGGGGATCGGGGCGCCGCCGGCGAACACGTTGGCCGTCCCGCCCTCGGTGACGAAGGCCACGTTCTGCGTCCCCGAACTGCCGAAGGTGACCGGCCCGTTCTCGCCCACGTAGATCGGCCCGTAATGCAGCCCGTCGCCGATGGCGATGGTGGTGCCGGTGAACTTGTCGAAGTGGCCGGTGGCGCTCAGGTTGAGGGTGCAGGAGCCGTCACAGACGCCGGGCGCCCCCTGCTCCACCCCGATGCTCCCCCCCGGGTCGAAGGTGGTGAACTGGGCCAGGAAATCGGGGGTCATCTGGTTGGCCACCGTCCCCAGCACGATCTGGTCGGCCTGGAACAGGACGTGGCTGGCGTCCTGGCCAACACCGAAAGTCAGGTTCAGGGTCCCGATGCTCAGCATCTGCCCGCCGATGAAGGCGCCATTGGGGTCCTCCGACCACAGATCGGCTATGCCGACGCGCTCGACCCCTTCGTGGACGTAGGGATCACCTATCGCACCGGATGGGCCGTTGCCCACCGCAATCGTCGCCCCGGACAGGTCCAGGAACCGGTTGGCGCTGGCGAATACCCCGTTGCCCGAGAGTACCGCACCGGCACTGCCGATGACGTCCCGGCCAGCCGTCATCACCAGGTTGTTGCCACCACCCAGTTGCGCCCCGTTGATGAAGATGTCCCGGCTGGCCGCCAGATTGAGCAGTCCCGGAATGGCGGTGAGATTGCGCCCGGCGGCGTTCAGGTCTCCGCCCGCCCCCAGCGTGATGGCCGCTGCGTTGAGGTTGTTGTTGAGGTTCATGTGTCCGCCGGTCACGATCCGGACCGCGCCGAAGGTGCCGCCCGAGACGGCACCGATATTGAAGCTGGCCGCACCGCTGAAACCGGCGTTGTCGATGAACAGGTTGTTGCCCATCATCGGCGTCGCCGGATAATTGACGTTGATGGTCGGCCCCATGGTATCGAGAACGAGGCTCACCGGGTCGTTGACTGTCACGTTGACGCTGCCGCTGGGGGCGTCGAGCCGCGCCGCAATCGGCGCGCCGCTGGAGTTGACCGGGCCGGTGGCGTTCACCGTCAGCGAGGCGTCCCCGCCCATGCTGCCGGCGATCAGGGTCAGCTGCACCGGGTTGATCTGGACGCTGGACTGGCCGTCGACCTGGAACAGGGCGTCTCCGGAATAGGAGCCGGCCGTCAGCCGCTGGGTGCCTCCGACCATCACCGGCCCCGCAGCCCAGATCTTCATCGCCACCGAGCCGAAGGACGAATTGAGGGTCACGGTATTGTTGCCGCTCACCGTCACCGTGCCGCTGTTGCGGTTGCCGCTGTTGCTGCCGAGGAACACGCCGACATCGTTGCTGCCGCTGACCCCGGTCAGGGTGATGGTGTTGTTGCCGCTGACCGTGACGTTGCGGGCGTTGTTGACGAAGATACCGATGTTCTCGCCGAATGTGTTGTCCGAGGCGGTGACGTCGACCGTGACAGTGGCCGACAGGGTCACATCCTTCGCCCCGTTGATCATCACGCCGTTGTCGAGGGAGCCGAGGCTGCTGTTGCCGGTGGCGTTGACGGTCTGGGTGCCGCTGACCGTGACGGTGCTGCCGGCGACGGTGTTGACGTTGGTGATGTACAGCCCGGCATTGACGTAGGCGCTGTCGGTGCCGTTGGCGACGGCGGTGTAGAGGTGGCTGCCCGCCACCGAGACGTTGCCGCCGATATTGCTGATGTTCAGCCGGGCGCCGGCGGTCTCGTCCGAGGGGGTGGCCGTCGCGGTGTAATTATAGTTGGCGTTGATGCCGACATCCCCGGTGACGTTGCGCACCGTGAAGGAGGCCTCGGCACTGCCGTCGGTCCCGGTGGCGACCAGGTTTCCGGTGCCGGTGACGCTGACATTGCCGGCCACCCGATCGATCAGGATCTGGGCCGATCCGTCACTGCCTGAAGGCCCGTTGGCCTGTACCGTCCAGTTGCCGCCAAGCGTGACGTCTCCCCCGATCGAAGCGCCAAACTGGCCGATGGACAACTCTGCTGTCTGGTTGGCCGATGCGGTATTGATTGCCGTGACCTGGCCACCTCCGATGAGGTTGGCATTGCCGCCGACGCCAAACACCTGGATCTGCGCCCGGTTCGAACTCTGATGGGTGCTCCTGACGGTCAGCGGCGCGTTGACCTGCAGGTTGTTGCCCACCGGCTGGAACTGCAGCAGGGCATCACCGCGCCGCAGGCCGCTGCCGAAGGAGGTGAAGGTGAAGCCGCTGCCGCTGGTCTTCACCGTGATCGGCCCGTTCACCGTGACATCGTGCCCGGCGCCGAGGAACACTCCTGCCGCCGCTTCGGCGCTGGCGGTCAGGGCGCCGGCGCCGGTGATGAGAAGGTCGCCGGTGGTCCCGGAGGTGCCAGCGGCCAGGTTGATGACGGCGACATTGTCGCCGCCGGCGGCCACCGGGTCGGCGTTGATCGTGCCGCTGACCGTGATATGGGTCGGTGTCTGCACGAGCACCTCGGCCTTGCCGTTGGTGCCGATGGCGTACTTCTGGTTGCCGGAGAGGGTCACCGGTCCCAGGGCGTAGACCTTCAGCCCGGCGGTGGCCGAGGCGCTGCCGGAATAGTTGTTGGTATGCGTATGGATGCCGCCGATGCTGACCGATCCGGTGGCGCTGTTGCTGCCCAGGCCGTTGCCCACCTGTACCCCGGCGAAGTTGAAGCTCGGGCTGCCAGCGGCGTTGACGGTGGAGACATGGGTGCCGCTGACGGTGATGTTGCGTCCGTCCAGGAAGCGCAGTCCGGCGCGCAGGTTGCTGCCACTACCGCCGCTGCCGCTGACCGTGAAATTGGTGTCGGCATTGACCACTACGTCACCGAAGGTCGGGCCGCTCATGT
Source organism: Gammaproteobacteria bacterium (assembly GCA_003694425.1). Classification (GTDB taxonomy): domain Bacteria; phylum Pseudomonadota; class Gammaproteobacteria; order J113; family J113; genus J113. The sequence continues at coordinate 425 of RFJX01000080.1, read as the reverse complement.
CCACCTTGATCCGCGCCCGGGTGACGCTGCCGCCGCTGGCGGTACCGGTCCAGTTGCCGCCGATGCTCACCAGCGGCGAATCGACGTTGGTGGCGACCTTCAGGCCGACCCGGGCGCTGCCGGTAGAGGCGACCGCAGTGCCGGTGTAGGTGCCGTTCACGGTGATGTTGCCGGTGGTGTTCTTGATCCGCATGTCGGCGAAGGCGCTGCCGCCATTGGCGGTATAGTTGAAGGTGCCGTTGACATTGACCGCGCCGTTGATCCGGCCGGCGGTGCCGCTGCCGCTGCCGATCTTGAGCCGGGCCGTGGCCGAGGTCCCACCGCTGGCGCTGTAGGTGCTGGTGCCGGTCACGTCCACCCGGTTGCCGGTCCCGGACCCGACGCCGCCGATCTCCAGTACGGCCAGGGCCTGCCCGGTGCCGGTG
>RFJX01000079.1 GCA_003694425.1 Gammaproteobacteria bacterium | reverse complement strand
TCCAGCGCGCTCCCTGCGCGCTGGTCGACCCTTCTGTCAGGAACAGAAGGGGACGCAGGAACTGCGCCCGAAGGGTGCGGGCCAAGGATGGTCCGCATCAGCCCGTCTGTTTGATACGTGGGTTATTCCGGGCATCCTGCCCTCCACCCCTTCGGGGCCAGCTACGCTGTTCCAATCTGTTCCAGACAGATTGGTCTCATCCCACCGGCAGCACCTGGCCTGTGTGGCCTGCTGGCGCAGCGGGAATGCGTAGCATGGTGATATGGCGGAGAGGGTGGGATTCGAACCCACGGTACCCGAGAAGGGTACACCTGATTTCGAGTCAGGCCCGTTCGGCCACTCCGGCACCTCTCCAGCAATGACATTGACGCAGTGCGGACGAGACTTCCCTGTCACCACTGCCGGCCTGGCTTCCACGCGTCGCGTTCGCGGTGCGGCGAAGGTCCGCTGGACCTCCGCTCACTACCCACCCCGGATGACGTCCCCGACCCGGGGACGTGAAGACTACTGATTCAGATGCTCTGGTGCAATCTTCTCAAGGAGTGATGATGGGGCTCTTTCCGGGGACGATCTCGGTCAGCTCGATCTCGAAGGTCAGGTCCTCGCCCGCCAGGGGATGATTGGCGTCCACCGTGACCTCCTCTTCGGTCAGGGCCACGATCTTCATCAGCATGGGCGGGGCACCTGGAGGGGCGGCCTGGAACTGCATTCCGACCTCCAGTTCCATGTCGTCCGGGAAGGCGCTGCGGTTGACATTCATGATGCGCTCTTCGTCCCGCGGGCCATAGGCATCTTCGCTGGAGATGGTGAAGGTCTTCTGCTCACCCTGTTCCATGCCCTCGATGGCCTGCTCGAAACCGGGGATCACCTGTCCCTCGCCCAGGGTGAATTCCAGCGGGTCGCGACCCTCGGAATTGTCGAATTCGGTGCCGTCGCCCAGGGTACCGCGGTAATGTACCCGGACGGTATCGCCTTGCTTTGCAGCCATGGTTTTACCTCTGTGAACGATTGTGAATGATCAGGCGCTCGCCCTGGGAGACGGTAGTCATCTGCTCGGAAAGTGGAGGGTACTGGCTACTGTGTGCAGGGGGGAGTGACTGAATGACCAATTGAACCACAAGTGCCCGGCAGGGGCAATGCCCCGCCCCTTCTTAATCCATTTTGTCAACGACGTTCCGCAACCCCATCTATTCCGGAACACATTGATCCAACGGAAGCAAAACCGCTTGAATAACATGGCGTTGTATGAGAAGTTTCCGCTCCTCGAAAGTGGGCCGACAGAAGAACAAACGGGACGTGAGAAGCCTCAGACTGACAATCCTCCTGGCCAGCCTCGCCACCCTGCCCATCACCGGCATGGCCGCGGAGGGGCTGTGCCCTGCCCTGCCGCCGATCCCGGATCAGCCCACCCTCCCCGAAGGCTCGGAGCCCGGTTCGATCTCCCTGGAGGCAGACAGCATGGATCTGCAGGAAGAGGGGGTCTCCACGCTGCGTGGCCGCGCAGAGGTGGTACGGGATGACCAGGCGGTTTCGGCCAGCGTGATCCGGTATGACAACGTCGCCAATGTCCTGGAGGCGGAGGGCGATATCCGTTACTGGGACAGCAGCCTGTTCGTCACCGGAGAGAAGGTGCGGGTGGAGCTGGATCGCAGGCTGGGGCGGCTCGAAAGGGGCAGCTACGCCCTGCGCGGCGAACCCGGCCACGGCAAGGCCGGCCTGCTCCTGATCGACCGCCAGGAGAACCAGACCCGGATCGAGCAGGCCGACTACACCACCTGCCCGGGAGAGGTGCCCGACTGGAAACTGGTCGCCTCCCGGATCGACCTCGACCACGAGAGCGACCGTGGCTCCGCCCGCAACGTCACCCTGCGGGTCCGGGACGTCCCGGTGCTCTACATCCCCTATCTCAGCTTCCCCCTGAGCGACAAGCGCAAGACCGGCTTCCTCTTCCCTTCGCTGGGCAGCAGCCGGGAATCGGGCTTCGACATCGGCCTGCCCTTCTACTGGAACATCGCGCCCAACTACGACGCCACCTTCATCGCCCGCTACATCGAGAACCGCGGAGTGATGGGGCAGGGTGAATTCCGCTACCTGCGCCCCCACATGTCCGGCCAGCTCAACATCGACTACCTGCCGAACGACCGGAGGTCCAATGACGAGGACCGGGCCCTGTTCAGGTTCTCCCACTACCAGACCTATGCCCGGGGCAAGGCCTACCTCACCTACAACCATGCCTCGGACAAGCAGTATCTGGAGGACTTCGGCCGCGGCCTGGCGCTCTCCAGCACCCGCTTCCTGGACCAGCGGCTGGAGGCCGACTACAACGGCGACTGGTGGACCACCGAGCTGCTGGTCCAGGAGTACCAGAACGTGGACGCCAGCCTGATTGGTCAGTCGCCCTACCGGCAACTGCCGCGGCTGCGCTTCTACACCCGCCTGCCGGAGCGTGACCGGCATTTCAACTTCCGGTTCAGGGGCGAAGGAGTCTACTTCGATCACCAGGACCTGACGCGGGGGGGGCGTGTCGATCTGTATCCCTCCGTGAGCTATCCCCTGGCCAGTGAATGGGGATTCCTCCGCCCCCACCTGGGACTGCGCCACACCCAGTACTTCCTCCAGGACCAGCCGGCCGGCAACGACAACTCGCCCAGCCGCACCCTGCCCATCTTCAGCCTCGACAGCGGTCTCTACCT
>RFJX01000078.1 GCA_003694425.1 Gammaproteobacteria bacterium | reverse complement strand
TCCCTTCGCCATCATGGGCTCGGAGGTCCCCTTCCCCTTCACCCCGCGCCCTTCCGCCTTCCTCGTCGAGGGGCTGCCCGATGGCGTGATCGCCGGGATGCCGCTGCTGGAGGAACTGGGGATCCCCACCCGCCTGGCCAGCGCCGCCGGACAGCCGGGCTGCCATCCGGGGTTCGTCACCGATCTGGCCCGGGACTGGCTGGCGACGCTGGAGGATCCCTCCGAAGTCGAGGTCTTCGCCTGCGGCCCGACGCCCATGCTCCGGGCGGTCCAGGAGCTGGCGGCGGAATTCGGCCTGCCCTGCCAGCTCTCGCTGGAGGAGTACATGGCCTGCGCGGTCGGCGGCTGCGCCGGCTGCGCGGTGCCGATCCGGCAGGGGGAGGCGGTGGCAATGAAGCGGGTCTGCGTCGACGGCCCGGTGTTCGAGGCCGCCGAAGTGGTCTTCAGCCGAAGTTGATCTTGGCCTCCAGGTTGGTCCTGGAGTCGGCGTTGTTGAGCGCCTCCTCGAGGTCGATGCGCCCCTCCTTGTAGAGGTTGTAGAGCGCCGTGTCGAAGGTCTGCATCCCGGCCGCGCCGCTGCTCTCCATCGCCTCCTTGATGGAGCCGATCTCGCCCTTGTGGATCAGATCGGCGATATGGGGGGTGTTGATCATGACCTCCACCGCGGCGCAGCGCTTGTCGTTGATGGCGGTGACCAGGCGCTGGGAGATGACCGAGCGGATGTTCAGCGCCAGGTCCATGAACAGCTGCTTGTGCAGGTTCTGCGGGAACAGGTTGATCACCCGCTCCATCGCCTGGTTGGCGTTGTTGGCGTGCATGGTGGACAGGCACAGGTGGCCGGTGTTGCACAGCTCAAGGGCCGCCTCCATGGTCTCCCGGTCCCGGATCTCGCCGATCAGGATCACGTCCGGGGCCTCGCGCATGGCGGCGCGCAGGGCGTTCCGGTAGGAGCGGGTGTCCACCCCCACCTCGCGCTGATTGACGATGGAGCGGATGTTGGGGTGGGAGAACTCGATCGGGTCCTCGATGGTGAGGATGTGACCCGCCATGCTGGCGTTGCGGTGCTGGATCATCGCCGCCAGGGTGGTGGACTTGCCGGAACCGGTGGCGCCCACCATCAGGATGAGCCCCCGCTTGTGCATCACCAGGTCCTTGAGCACCTCGGGCAGCCCCAGCTCCTCGACCTGGGGGATGCGGGTCGGGATCAGCCGCAGGACCATCGCCACCTCGCCCCGCTGACGGAAGACGTTGACCCGGAAGCGGGCGCTGCCGTCCGGAAGGGCGATGGCGAAGTCCGCCTCCCAGTTCTCCTCGTAGTGCCGGATCTGGTCGTCGTTCATGATCCCGTAGGCGGCGGCCCGGGTGATCTCGCCGGTGAGCGCGGTCTTGCCTACCGAGCTTACCTTGCCCTCGATCTTGATCTTGACGGGGGAACCGCTGGTGAAGAAGAGGTCGGAGCCCTTCTTCTCTACCAGCAGCTTCAGATAGGGTGTGATGTCCATGTTCGTTTTTCAGCGTGTCCCGGTTCCGGTGGCCGCTGGAGGCGGCCCTCCATCTCAGCGCAGCAGCCCGCTCTCCTTCTCGTCTTCCTCCAGGCTCAGGTGGTCCAGCCCGGCCAGCTTGTCGGCCTCCTTGGCCCCCTTGCCCTCGAGCTTGATCCGCAGCCTGAGCTCGTTCATCGAGTCGGCGTTGCGCAGGGCGTCCTCGTAGGTGATGAGGTCCGCCTCGTAGAGGTCGAACAGGGCCTGGTCGAAGGTCTTCATGCCCAGCTCGTTGGACTTGGCCATGATCTGCTTGATCTCGTGCACCTCGCCCTTCTCGATGAGGTCGGCGATGAGCGGGGAGTTGAGCATGATCTCGATCGCCGCGACCCGGCCGGGGGCGTTCTTCTTCTTCAGCAGGCGCTGCGAGATCACCGCCTTCAGATTGAGCGAGAGGTCCATCAGCAACTGCGGGCGCCGCTCCTCGGGGAAGAAGTTGATGATCCGGTCCAGCGCCTGGTTGGCGCTGTTGGCGTGCAGGGTGGCCATGGCCAGGTGGCCGGTCTCGGCGAAGGTGATGCCGAACTCCATGGTCTCGCGGTCGCGGATTTCGCCCAGCAGGATGACGTCCGGGGCCTGGCGCAGGGTGTTCTTGAGGGCGATCTCCCAGTTGTCGGTATCCACCCCCACCTCGCGCTGGGTGATGACGCAGTTCTTGTGGGTGTGGACGTATTCGATCGGGTCCTCGATGGTGATGATGTGGCCGAAGGAGTTCTCGTTGCGGTGGTTGATCATGGCCGCCAGCGAGGTGGACTTGCCCGAACCGGTGCCGCCGACCATGATCACCAGGCCGCGCTTGGTCATCGCGATCTCCTTCATCACTTCCGGCAGGCCGAGTTCGTCGAGGGTCGGCACCTTGGTCTCGATGGTGCGCAGGACCATGCCCGTGTTGCCCTGCTGGATGAAGGCGTTGACGCGGAACCGGCCGATGCCGGCCGGGGCGATGGCGAAGTTGCACTCCTTGGTCGCCTCGAACTCCTTCAGGTTGCGATCGTTCATGATCGCGTAGGTCAGCGCCTTGGTGTTCTCCGGGGTCAGCTTGGTCTTGGAGACCGGGGTCACCTTGCCGTCGATCTTGATCGCCGGAGGGAAATCGACCGTGATGAACAGGTCGGAGCTCTTCTTCTCGACCATGAGCTTGAGCAGGTCGCGCATGTACTTGATTGCCTGTTCACGTTCCATGCCTCAAGTCACCTCATTCGTTCGTGTCCGTCTTCATGCCGTCTCCATCAGAAGGCGTCCTTGTTCGCCGCCTTGAGCCTCGCCTCCTGGCGGGTGATGACACCCTGATTGAGCAGTTCATGGAGATTCTGATCCAGGGTCTGCATGCCGAACTGCTGGCCGGTCTGGATCGCCGAGTACATCTGCGCCACCTTGTTCTCGCGGATCAGGTTGCGGATGGCGGGGGTGCCGATCATGATCTCGTGCGCCGCCACCCGGCCGCCCCCCACCTTCTTCAGCAGGGTCTGGGAGATGACCGCCCGCAGCGACTCGGAGAGCATGGCCCTGATCATGTCCTTCTCCGCCGCCGGGAATACGTCGACGATACGGTCGATGGTCTTGGCCGCGGAGCTGGTGTGGAGGGTGCCGAAGACCAGATGGCCGGTTTCGGCCGCGGTCAGGGCCAGGCGGATGGTCTCGAGATCTCGCATCTCACCGACCAGGATCACGTCCGGGTCCTCGCGCAGGGCCGAGCGCAGCGCCTCGTTGAAGCCGAGGGTGTCACGATGCACCTCGCGCTGGTTGATCAGGCACTTCTTGGACTCGTGGACGAACTCGATCGGGTCCTCGATGGTGAGGATGTGGCCGTACTCGGTCTCGTTCTTGTGGTTGATCATCGCCGCCAGGGTGGTGGACTTGCCCGATCCCGTCGGTCCCGTGACCAGCACCACGCCACGGGGATAGTCGGAGATGTCCTTGAAGATGGGCGGGCACTTCAGGTCCTCCAGGGTGAGGATCTTGGAGGGGATGGTGCGGAACACCGCCCCGGCGCCGCGGTTCTGGTTGAAGGCGTTGACGCGGAAGCGGGCCAGTCCCGGGATCTCGAACGAGAAGTCGGTCTCCAGGTATTCTTCGTAGTCCTTGCGCTGCTTGTCGTTCATGATGTCGTACACCATGTCGTGCACGTCCTTGTGCTCCAGCGCCGGGACATTGATGCGGCGGACATCACCGTCCACCCGGATCATGGGGGGAAGGCCTGCCGACAGGTGGAGGTCGGATGCGCCGTTCTTCACGCTGAAGGCCAGCAGCTCACCAATATCCATTCTCTTTGCTCCCGGTATAATTCCCGGCCGAGGGGGCCGACTGTTGCGGATGATGATGGTGTGTTGAGCAAGTATAGTCCACAAGCCATAGCATGAACGAACCGGCCGAACGCCTGCAACAGGTGCGGGAACGGATCCGCCGGGCCGCCCTCGGGGCGGGCCGGGACCCCGGCACCATCGGACTGGTGGCGGTTGGCAAGACCCGCCCCGCGACCGCGCTGGCGGCACTGGCCGCGGCCGGACAGCGCCGTTTCGGCGAGAACTACCTGCAGGAGGCGCTGGAGAAGGTCGAGGCCCTTACCGCGCCCGGGCTGGAATGGCACTTCATCGGCCCGGTCCAGTCCAACAAGACCCGCCCCGTCGCCACCCGTTTCCACTGGCTGCACAGCCTGGACCGGTTGCGGATTGCCCGCCGGCTCAGTGAACAGCGCCCCCCGGAGCTCGAGCCGCTGCAGGTCTGCATCCAGGTCAACATCAGCGGCGAGGCGACCAAGGCCGGGGTCGCCCTCGCCGAACTGCCGGCGCTGGCCCGCGAGGTGGCCGCCCTCCCGCGGCTGCGGTTGCGGGGCCTGATGGCCCTGCCGGCCCCTGAGCCCGACCCGCGGCGCCAGCGAGAGCCCTTCGCCCGCCTGCGCGAGGCCCTGGAGGCGCTCAACCGCGAAGGCTTCGATCTCGATACCCTCTCCATGGGCACCTCCTCCGACCTGGAGGCCGCCATCGCCGAGGGCGCCACCCTGGTCCGCATCGGCACCGCCCTGTTCGGCCCTCGTTGAGGATGATCTTCACCACTGAGACACGGAGGTCACGGAGAAGGATGGAGGAGCAACGGGATCACTCCATGGGCCGACCCACCATGCCTTGAACCATCGACCGGCATAACCGGGTGTCCGGGATGTCGCAGTTACCGCAACCGCGAGACGGCAAAGGATCGATCCTGAACGACCTGGCACAATGCCGGATCGAAGCCCCAGACCAGAGGGACCTCCGTGTCCTCCGTGCCTCCGTGGTGAGAAACATTCCCGGTCTCCATCGTCACGCAGAAGCCGCAGTGCGGTACACTTGGCCGCAGAGGAGGAGGGAGTGATGCAGGACAGGATCATCAGCTTCATCGGTTGTGGCAACATGGGCCTGAGCCTGATCGGCGGGCTCATCGCCGACGGCCATCCCGCCGAGAATCTGCGCGCGATGGACAAGGAGCCGGCCCAGCTCGACCGGCTGCACCGGCTCTTCCCCGTGCGCGGGACGGACCGGCTGGAAGAGGCGGTCGCGGAAGCGGACGTGGTGGTGCTCGCGGTCAAGCCGCAGGGGCTGAAGGCGCTCTGCCTGGAGCTGGCCCCCCTGCTGCCCGGGCCGGGCCCGCTCATCCTCTCCGTCGCCGCCGGCATCCCTACCGGGGCCCTGCAGCGCTGGCTGGGCGAGGAGCGGGCGGTGGTGCGGGCGATGCCCAACACCCCGGCCCTGGTGGGCAGCGGGGCGAGCGCCCTCTACGCCACGGCGCAGGTGAGCGAGGAGCAGCGCATCCTCGCCGAGAACATCCTGCGCGCGGTCGGTCTGGTGATCTGGCTGGAAGAGGAGGAGCAGATGGACGCGGTCACCGCCCTCTCCGGCAGCGGCCCGGCCTATCTGTTCCTGGTCATAGAGGCGATGGAGGCGGCGGGCAGGGAGCTGGGGCTGGAACCGCAGCAGGCGCGCCTGCTGAGCCTGCAGACCGCCTACGGGGCCGCGAAGATGGCCCTGGAGAGCGAACTGGATCCGGCGACGCTGCGTCAGCAGGTCACCTCTCCCGGCGGGACCACGGAGCGCGCCCTCGAGGTGCTGGAATCGGGTGGCCTGCGCTCCCTGTTCCTGAACGCCCTCACCGCGGCCCGTGACCGGTCGCGGGAGCTGGCGCAGACACTGGGGAGTGAGTGATGGGCCCCTCCCCCCTGACCAGTGCCGGCACCTTCCTCATCAGCGTGGCCTTCGGCTTCTACATGGTGGTGGTGCTGCTGCGCTTCCTCTTCCAGTACTTCCGGGTCGATTTCCACAACCCGGTCTCGCGCTTCGTGGTCACCCTCACCGATCCCCCGCTCCGGCCCCTGCGCCGCTACCTCCCGGGCTGGCGCGGCCTCGATCTGGCCTCCCTGGTGCTGCTGCTGGTGCTCTCGGTGCTGGAGCAGTGGCTGCTGCTGCTGATCCACGGCTTCGGGGGCGGACCGGCGGGGCTGCTGGTGCTGGGGATGGCCGGGGTCCTGCAACTGCTGCTGAATCTCTATCTCTGGGCGATCCTCATCCAGGTGATCCTGAGCTGGGTCAATCCGGGACTGCACAATCCGGTCACCCACATCCTCTACCGGCTGGTCGAGCCGGTGCTGGAACCGGCACGCCGGCTGCTTCCCCCCATCAGCGGCATCGACCTCTCGCCGGTCCTGGTCCTGCTGCTCATCCAGCTCAGCAAGATCCTGCTCATCTCGCCCCTGCTGTCACTGGGCGCCCGGCTGCTGTGACCTGGTGGCGCTGGGAGGGGGAGGACCTGGTCCTGCTGCTTTCCATCCAGCCCAGGGCCCGGCGCGACGAAGTCACCGGCCTGCACGACGGGCGCCTGCGCCTGCGGATCACCGCCCCGCCGGTTGAGGGCAAGGCCAACCGCCACCTGCTTGGCTGGCTGGCCGATGCCTTCGGCGTCCCCCGCTCGCGGGTGGAGCTGGAGAGTGGCGAGAGCGGGCGCCGGAAACGGGCCCGCATCCATGCACCCGGCAGGCTGCCCGAGTGGTTCGGGCGCCTGGGAGGAGAGGGCTGAAGCCTGCCGTCATCGGCCACCATCTGCTATATACATCTGGTGAAAGGGTGAACCGCACCAGCAAGCTCCCGGCCCGGACAGCGGTCCTCTCTCCCAGGAGTCGTGATCCCGGGGCACGCCTGCTCCCGTGCGGAGGAGGCCGGGTCACGGGGCGGCCACCGGTTCCAACGAGAAGGAGAAACCCGATGCGAAGAATCATGCTGGCCTGGCTGCTGACCCTCTTCAGCCTCCCCGTGGTGGCGGAACAGTCCGTCGAGTTCGGCGACTACACGATCCACTACAACGCCTTCCCCACCACAATCCTTCCGGCGGAGGTCGCCCGCGGCTACGGCATCACCCGCAGCAAGAGCCGGGGTCTGCTCAACGTGACCGTCCTGAAGAAGGTGCTCGGCACCAGCAGCAGGCCGGTGGAGGCGACCCTGCGGGTCACCGCGGTCAATCTGACCGGCCAGGTCCGCGAGATCCCGATGCGCAAGGTCGAGGAGGAGAACGCCATCTACTATCTGGGCGAGTTCGTGGTGCGCAACGAGGAGACCCTCCGCTTCACCGTCGAGGTGCTGCCGGAGCATCAGGGCCCCGGCACGAAGGTCGAATTCAGTCAGCAGTTCTTCACCGACTGACCGCCTGCACGGCCGCGTCCCGCTCCGGCCCTGTCCGGAGGGTGAGGTCGTAGTCCAGGGTCAGCGGCGCGTGATCGGAAAAGCGCCCCTGGGTGTGGATCGAGGCCGCCCGCACCCGTCCCTCCAGGGCCGGGGTGATCACCTGGTAATCGATCCGCCAGCCGACATTGTTCTCCCGAGCCCGGCCCCGGTTCGACCACCAAGTGTACTGATCCGGCTCCCGGTTCACCACCCGGAAGGCATCGACGTAGCCGAGCTCCCCGAACAGATGGTCCATCCAGGCCCGCTCCTCGGGGAGGAAGCCGGAGTTCTTCTGGTTGGAGCGCCAGTTCTTCAGATCGATCTCCCGGTGGGCGATGTTGAAGTCCCCGCACAGGATCCACTCCCGTCCCGAGGCGCGCATCGCCCGCAGGCGCGGGGTGAAACGCTCGAGGAATTCGAACTTGGCCGCCTGGCGCGCCTCTCCGGAGGATCCGGAAGGGAGGTAGATGGAGGCCACGCTGAGATTGCCGAAATCGAGCTGCAGATAGCGCCCTTCCGCGTCGAACGCCTCCCAGCCCAGCCCTTCGATCACCCGGTCGGGCTCCACGCGGCTGTAGATGGCCACCCCGGAATACCCCTTCCTCCCGGCCTCGTGGAACCAGCTCCGATAGCCGGGCGGATTGAGTATCGTCCCGTCCAGCTGGGAGCGCCAGGCCCTGACCTCCTGCATGCAGAGCAGGTCCGCCTCCTGGGTGGCGAACCAGTCGAAGAAGCCCTTGCGATGGGCCGAGCGGATGCCATTGGCGTTGAAGCTGATGACGCGAAGCATGGTGGTGTCGTCTCCGGTTATGATCACGCTTGTGGACGTGTACGGGAAATCCAGGAACGAGGCGCATGCAAGACTACCAGAAGGCATTCATCGATTTCGCCCTGCAATACCGGGTGCTGCAGTTCGGCGAGTTCGTCCTCAAGTCGGGGCGCCTGAGCCCCTATTTCTTCAACACCGGGCTGTTCGACACCGGCCGGGCCCTGAGTCGGCTGGGACAGTTCTACTGTGCCGCCATCCTCGATTCCGGGATCGGTTTCGACATGGTCTACGGCCCGGCCTACAAGGGGATCCCGCTCGCCTCTTCGGTGGCCATCGGCCTGGCCGAGCATCACGACCGCGACGTCCCCTACTGTTTCAATCGCAAGGAGGTCAAGGACCACGGTGAGGGTGGCATCACCCTGGGCGCGCCGCTGCGCGGGAGGGTCCTGATCGTCGACGACGTCATCTCCGCCGGCACCTCGGTCGGTGAATCGGTGGCCATCATCCGCGCCGCCGGGGCCGAGCCGGCCGGGGTCTGCATCGCGATGGACCGGCAGGAGCGCGGCCGCCACGGAGGCTCCTCGGCCATCGAGGAGGTGGAGAGGGAGTACGGGATCAGGGTCATCAGCATCATCGACCTCGCGACCCTGATCCGCTACCTGGAGGGTGAACCGGAGCTGGCCGCGCACCTGGCGGCGATCCGGGAGTACCAGAAGCTCTACGGAGTCAGCCGGCCAGCAGCGTGATGCCGACGGCCGCCGTGATGAGCTCGTAGGCCCGCTTGATCACCCGGTTGCCGCGTCCGATGGAGAGGTGCGCGCCCGCGTATCCCCCGAGCAGGGAACCGGCCAGGAGCGCCGGCAGCCACTCCCAGCGGGGCTGTGCCTGCAGACCGATGGTCAGTGCCCCCAGCCCGTTCCAGAAGAGTCCCACCAGGACCAGGGTATAGGCCACCGCCCGGCGGTAGTCCAGGCCGAACCAGCGCACCAGCCAGAGGGTGACGAACAGGCCGGTGCCGGAGGTCAGGGAACCGTTCAGGGCCCCGATCAGGAACAGCACCGCTCCACCGATGAGGTACCCGCGCCGGCCGCGATTGCTGGGGGTGTACTCCTGGCCGAGCGCGGGGCTCAGGAAGGAGTAGAGCGCCAGCCCCAGGGTCAGGATCCCCAGGGCGATCTCCGCCGGACGGTCGGGCACACCCAGGATCAGGCTGGCACCAAGCGCCACGCCCGGCAGGCCGCAGGCGAGGATGAAGAGGGCGAAGCGCCGCTCCAGCGACCCCTCGCGCAGGTGGCGGGCGGTGGCCCCCAGGCCGAGGGCGACACTGGCTATCTTGTGGGTACCCAGGGCGACGGCAAAGGGAAGCCCGAGCAGGATCAGCGCCGGCAGCTGGATCAATCCGGCCCCCCCGCCGGCGAAGGCGGAGAAGAGATTGGCGAAGAATGAAACCATCAGCAGGATGATGGACTCGAACATTTGTGGCTCTTGGCTGTTGCGGTTGGCGGTTGGCGGTTGGCTGTCGGGCGATTATGCTTGAGTCAGGAGCCTGCGAGCCAATTCCCGTGCCTTTGCCGAGGGAGAAGAAGATGAGACGCATCGATACGCTGTACCTGGCCCCCCTGCTGCTGGCGCTGCTGGCGGCCGGACCGGCCACTGCCCGCATCAAGTGCTGGACCACCGACGAGGGGGTGCGCGAATGCGGCAACGTGGTGCCGCCCAAATACGCCCAGAAGAAGCGGATAGAGGTGAACAAGCAGGGCGTGGTGGTGAAGGAGCTGGAGGAGGCCAGGAGCAAGGAGGAGATCGCGGCCGAGCGCGAACGCCAGCGCAAGCTGGAGGAGGAGCGCAAGCGGCAGGCCGAGCAGGCCCGCAAGGACCGGATCCTGCTCGAGACCTTCAGCAGCGAGGACGACATCGTCCTCACCCGGGACGGCAAGATCGCGGCCCTGGAATCGGAGATCAAGCTGACCCGCAGCCGGATCGACAAGCTGCGCGACAACCTCGATCAGATGATCCGGGCCGCCGCCGCCCAGGAACGGGCCGGCAAGGAACCCTCCGCGGAGGTGACCCGCGACATCGCCTCACTGAAACGGCAGATCGCCGAGAACGAACGTCACATCCAGGACAAGAGGGCGGAGCAGGAGGCCATCCGCAAGGAGTTCCAGGGCTACCTGGAACGGTACCGGGAGCTGCGCAGGCAGCAGACGGAGGGCAAGGAAGACACGCCCTGACCGGGGGCGGTCTCAGGTCCGGAAGATGGCCTCCCGCAGGGTCCGCCACTGCGCCTCCCAGTGGCCGGTCGGGCGGTCGCGGAAGCCGCTGCGCACGTAGCGGCTCATCAGCCCCTCCGCCACGGCCAGCAGCAGCGCCGCGCTGGCCGCCGCCTCCCCCTTGTTGCGCAGTTCGTCGCCCAGGGTGGCCTCCCGGATCACCTGCCTGAGCTGGGTCTCGAGGCGGTCGAAGAAACGGCCGACCCGGGTGTGCAGGCGGTCGTGCTCCCCGACCAGGGCGTCCCCCAGCAGCACCCGGGTGATACCGGGATTGCGCTCGGCGAAGGTCAGCAACAGCGTCAGGATCAGCTCGCACCGGCGCTGCGCCCCCTGCTCCTGCTCCAGGATCAGACTGATGCGCCCGAACACCGTCTCCTCGGCGAAGGCGATGAGCTCCTCGAACATCCGCGCCTTGCTGGGGAAGTGGCGATAGAGGGCCGCTTCGGAGACCCCGACGGCGCGGGCCAGGGCGGAGGTGGTGATGCGGCTGCCGGTGCGCTGCTCCAGCTCGTGGGCGAGCACCTCCAGGATCTCCTGCCTCCGGTTCACCTTCGCCATCCCCTCACCCCCTCCCCGCACGGCCGTGGATCAGGGTCCCGACGCCCTCGTCAGTGAAGATCTCCAGCAGCACCGCGTGCGGGACCCGGCCGTCGATGATGTGGGCCGTGGCCACGCCCCCGTGCACCGCGTCGAGGGCGGCGCGGATCTTGGGCAGCATCCCGCCGTGGATGGTGCCGTCGGCGATCATCGCGTCGACCTGGGCGCTGGAGAGCCCGGTCAGGACCTTGCCGTCCTCGTCCAGCAGGCCGGGGGCGTTGGTCAGCAGGATCAGCTTCTCGGCCTTGAGCACCTCCGCCACCTTGCCGGCCACCAGGTCGGCGTTGATATTGTAGGACTGGCCATCCTCGGCCACCCCGATGGGGGCGATTACCGGGATGAAATCGCCCTGGACCAGCATGTCGATCACCGCGGTGTCTATCGAGGCAACCTCACCGACGTGGCCCAGGTCGATGATCTCCGGCGCCTCCAGCTCCGGGCCGCCCGTCTGGATGGTCAGCTTGCGCGCGCGGATCAGGTCGCCGTCCTTGCCGGTCAGGCCGACGGCGGCGCCGCCATGGCGGTTGAGGAGGTTGACGATCTCCTTGTTGACCAGGCCGCCGAGCACCATCTCCACCACGTCCATGGTCTCGCTGTCGGTCACCCGCATCCCCTCGACGAAGCGGGACTCCTTGCCGATCCGCTCCAGCAGGCGCCCGATCTGCGGCCCGCCGCCGTGGACCACCACCGGATTCATCCCCACCAGCTTCATCAGCACCACGTCACGGGCGAAGCCCGATTTGAGGGCCTCGTCGGTCATGGCGTTGCCGCCGTACTTGATGACCATGGTGCGGTTCCGGAACCGGCGGATGTAGGGCAGGGCCTCGGTCAGGACCTCGGCGATGCGCCGCGCTTCACTCTGGGCCAGGGTCATGAACGATACTCCATCGGTTTCATCGTCTGGGCAGGGCCCGGTCAGAAGGGCAGGGGGAGATCGGGGTCGACCCGCCGGATCAGCTCGCGGAAGCGCTCCTTGACCCGCTCCAGGGCCTCCTCGTCATCGCCCTCGAAGCGCAGCACCAGGCAGGGCGTGGTGTTGGAAGGCCGGATCAGTCCCCACCCGTCCTCGAAGTCGACCCGCAGCCCGTCGATGGTGATCACCTCGGCATCGGGGAAGTCGGCCGCCGCCACCAGCCGCTCCATGAAGCCGGCGTGTTCCGTCTCCGGCATCTCCAGCCGCAGCTCCGGAGTGGCGACGCCGCCGGGAAGTTCGGCGAAGATCTCCCGGGCCGGGCGGCCATCGGTGGTGAGGATCTCCAGCAGCCGGGCGGCGGCATAGAGGGCGTCGTCGAAGCCGTACCAGCGCTCCTTGAAGAAGATGTGGCCGCTCATCTCGCCGGCCAGCGGAGCGCCGGTCTCCTTCATCCTGGCCTTGATC
>RFJX01000077.1 GCA_003694425.1 Gammaproteobacteria bacterium | reverse complement strand
CGGCGGTGAGGCGGTCGCGCGCCGGTCCGGGCTGTTGCAGAAGCTGCGCCACGGCATGGTCGTGGCGGTCGTCCGGTGGCGGCAGCCGCCGCCCCAGGGGCAGGACCAGCCACTTCAGCAGCCGCCCGGCGAGCCGGTGGGGGTAGTTGTCCAGCAGCTCGGCGGTGGCCCGCTCCATCTGGTGCAGGCACCAGGCCAGCCCCCATTCGAGCAGCGGCTGCTCGTCGGCCGGGGCGCCGGCGTCGTGGTGCCGCTTGAGCAGGGCCGAGGCGAGATAGAGGTGACTGAGGATGTCGCCGAGGCGGGCGGAGACCCGCTCGCGCCGCTTCAGGCTCCCCCCCAGCAGCCCCATGCTGACATCCGAGAGCAGGGCGAGGACGGCGGAGAAGCGGGTGAGCTGCTGCCAGGCGCGGTGGTCGGGGCCGGCCGGGGCGCCGGCCAGGTGGCCGTTGCTCAGACCCAGCAGGAGGGCCCGGACCCCGTTGCCGAGGCTGAAGCCCAGGTGTCCCAACAGGGCCTCGTCGAAGCGGTTCAGGGCCTGTTCGTCGTCACCCGCGGCCGCCTCCATCTCCTTCAGTACGAAGGGGTGGCAGCGGATGGCGCCCTGGCCGAAGATGATCATGTTGCGGGTCAGGATGTTGGCCCCCTCCACCGTGATGCTGACCGGGACCGACTGGTAGATGCGGCCGAGATAGTTGCGCGGTCCCAGGACGATCCCCTTGCCGCCGTGGACGTCCATGGCGTCGTTGATCAGCCGCCGCATCGACTCGGTCGCGTGGTACTTGACGATGGCCGTGATCACCGAGGGGTGGATCCCCTGGTCGAGGGCCCCCAGGGTGAGGATGCGGGCGGCGTCGATCAGATAGCTCAGGCCGCCGATCCGGCCCATCGCCTCCTCCACGCCCTCGAAGCGGCCGATCGGGGTCTTGAACTGGCGGCGGACCCGCGCGTAGGCGCCCGTGGTGCGGGAGGCCAGCTTGCCGGCGGCCGCCGACAGCGCCGGCAGGGATACCCCGCGTCCCTCGGCCAGGCACTCCATCAGCATGCGCCAGCCCTGTCCGGCCCGCCCGGCCCCGCCGATCACCCAGTCCATCGGGATGAAGACGTCGCGGCCGTAGTTGGGGCCGTTCTGGAAGGGGATGTCCAGCGGGATGTGACGGTCGCCTATCTCCACGCCGGGGGTATCGGTCGGGATCAGCGCCAGGGTGATGCCGACCTCCTCCTCTTCACCCAGCAGGTGGTCGGGGTCGCGCAGCTTGAAGGCCAGTCCCAGGACGGTGGCCACCGGTCCCAGGGTGATGTAGCGCTTCTCCCAGTTGAGGAGGATCCCGAGGACCTCCTTCTCGCCCCGGAAATCCCGCCGGCAGACGATGCCGGTGTCGGGCATGGCGCCGGCATCGGAGCCGGCCTCCGGACCGGTGAGGGCGAAGCAGGGCACCTCCTCGCCGGTTGCCAGACGCGGCAGATAGTAGTCCTTCTGCTCCGGGGTCCCGTACTTCATCAGCAGGGCGCCGGGCCCGAGGGAGTTGGGCACCATGACGGTCACCGCGGCGGTGATGCTGCGGGTGGCCACCTTGACCACCACCTCGGAGTGGCCGCGGGCGGAGAAGCCGAGGCCGCCGTACTCCTTCGGGATGATCATGCCGAAGAAGCGCTCCTTCTTGAGGAACTCCCAGACCTCCGGCGGCAGGTCCTGTTGCTCGCGGGTCACCCGCCAGTCGTCCAGCATCGTACACAGCTCCTCGACCGGGCCGTCGAGGAAGGCCTGTTCCTCCGCGCTCAGCGGGGTGATGGGGAATTCCTGCAGCCGCTTCCAGTCCGGCCTGCCGCTGAACAGCTCGGCGTCCCACCAGGTGTCGCCGGCCTCCAGCGCCTCCCGCTCGGTATCGGACATCCGCGGCAGCACCTTGCGGAACAGGGTCAGGGCGGGGGCGCTGATCAGCTGCCGGCGCAGCGGGAGGTGGTTCAGCGGCACCAGGACCGCCAGGGCCAGCAGCCAGCAGAGGACCAGGAGCCCGGTCCCCGCGGCCTCGAGGAGGGTACCGGCGACGAGGACCACGGCGATGGCGAGGGTCGCCTGCTGCAGACTCGCGCGCAGATAGGCCAGGGCGAGGATGACGGCGAGAAGAACGAGGATGAAGAGCATGGCCGGATTCCCTTGCTTGTTGTTGTGGAGGTGCCTCCTCCTGTAGACCAAGTGTAGACCCGGATCCTGACAGGTGACAGGGGACCTCGGAAAACCGCAGGGAAAGCGGTTACTTCGAGGTTCTCGACAGTCTTATCTCAGCCGGACCCCGGTGTTACCTCGGCGGGGCGGGGCTCGGCCCCGGCACGCTCCAGCTCCGCCAGGTAGTCGATGATCCGCTGGTGACAGCCGCCGATGTCCTCGTAGAGGATCCCGTGGCGCTGCGACGGCAGCATCACCAGCCGCTTCTCCGCGCTGCCGAGGTGGCGCTCGATGATGGCGGCGCCGCGGGGGTCGACCACGCTGTCCTCGTCGCCCTGCAGGATCAGCACCGGGCAGCGCACCTCGGGCAGGCGGTGCCGCATCTCGCTCACCAGCCGGCGCAGCTCGTGGAGGGCGCGCAGCGGGACGTGGCGGTAGTTGATGTCGGGGTGCTGGGGGTCGATCATCCGGAAGGGCATGATCCCCTCGTGGGAGGAGACCCGGCGGACCATGCGCGAGACCCCGTGGACGAGGGGCACGAAGACCAGATTGCGGTTGCGGAACTTGAGCGCCGGGGCCACTGCCACCACTCCCGCGAGGCGGGGTGGCTGCGCGGCGGCCAGCAGCAGCGCCAGCGCGGCCCCGGTGGAGAAGCCGACCATCACCACGCGCTCGCAGAAGGGGGCGAGGATGCGGTAGCCCCTGCGGACCGACTCCAGCCACTCCTCGCGGCGGCGCCCGCGCAGGTCCCAGGGCGAGGTCCCGTGCCCGGCCAGCCGCACCCCCATCACCGGATAGCCGAGTCCGTAGAGCTTCCTGCCGAACGGACGTATCTCCGCCGGCGAGGCCAGCAGGCCGTGGATCAGGAGCACGCCGGTGGGGCGGGACCGCTCCGGAACGAGGAGGAAGGGGGAGGGATCGCGGCAGGCGGTCTCCTCGTTGTTGATGGCGGCGAAGCGGGGCTGGTTGTAGTAGTTGCGGTGCCACTCCAGGTCACGCAGTTCGTCGTCGAAGCGCAGCCGTGCCAGCTCCCGGGGGTCGAGCGAGGGCGCCTCCCCGATGGCGCGGGCCACCACGCCGGAGACCTGCGGCAGGGGCCGGACCTCGTTGGCATAGACCATGATGATGTTCTTGAGGCGGATCTCGTCGAAGTCGTGTTCCTCCCGCAGACGCCGGAGGAACCGGATCCGCCCTTCCTCCACCACCAGCAGCTCGGCCAGGCCGGTGGAGTGGAGGAACTGCTCGAGGCCCCGGTTCTTGCGCTCCGGCAGCATCCCGTAGTCAGAAGGGTTGCGCAGGCCGCGGTGGAGGTGGAGCGCGCTCTCGTGCTGGATCCGCTTCACCGCCAGGTAGAGCATCAGCCGGAACCGGTCGCAGGAGACGCCCTGCTCGCCGCGCTCCATGAGCTGCAGGATCAGGAGCGAGGCCAGGTGGCTCAGGTTGACCGTCACGCTGGTGTAGATGCCGTGCATGTACCGGTCCCGGAGCCGGCCGGCCTCCAGCCTCAGCAGCCGCCGGGCGAGGCGGCGGCGCCAGTTGGGCAGCGGTTCCAGTCCCAGTCCCTCTTCCGGCCGCTCGATCCGGCGCGAGACCCACTCGTGCAGGTTACGTTGCCACCAGTTGGCCTCTGCGGCGGGATCGATCGGAGGGGCCAGGCGGATGTCCATGTCGGTGTCGCGCAGGAGCAGATTGCCCTCGATCAGCAGTTCCTCGTTGGCCCGCGGGCTCAGTTCCCCCCGGATCAGCTCGACCCCCCGCCGGAGGAAGTTGTCGCGCAGGTAGATGGGATAGAAGGTGATGTTGGCCGGGACGATGAGGGTGCTGCGGGAAGCCGACTCCAGCAGGGCGTCCACATCCGCCAGCCCCAGCTCCGTGACCCACTGCTCCAGCCGCTCCCGCTCGCCGCGCGCGGCCGCCAGCCGTACCCGCATCCGGAACAGCTCCAGCGCGAGGGCCAGGCGGGCGGCGCCGGTGTACTGCTTGCGCCGGGCCCGGGCGCTGCGCGAGTAGACGGAATAGCGCCCCCTTTCGTCCATCACCCGGCGGTCCTTCACCATCCCCCCTTCCGGGAAGATGATCACCTTGCGCCCGCGCAGCACCTCCCGCACGAGAAAGGGCAGCACGAAGGGGTGGTCGTGGGGCACCGCGCCGACCCGGCGCAGGAAGCGGGCGAAGACGTCGTCCCGCCGGAACAGGTAGCCGGCGGCGATGGCCCGGCAGTAGGCCCCGCTGGCCTGGTGGATGAAGTACTGCGGGATGAAGGTCTCCACCCGGGCGAAGTGGTTGAAGACGAAGACCTCCCCGCTGCGCAGCAGGTCCTCCTCCCCGTGGACCTTGACGTTGATCCCCAGCAGGCCCCGGAAGCGGGTGAAGGCGCGCACGCACCAGTCGTAGGTGGGGGGGTGGATCTGGAACTCCTGTTCCAGATCCTGAAGCGTGGTGGCTTGTCTGTTCTCTTCGGGTTTGGGCAGCACGGGGTGATCAGTTATCAGTTGTCAGTGGCCAGTCATCAGTTTTTGGTCTCTTTACACACTGAGGTGGCTGGTCATGCTCTTGTCTGACAACTGATCACTGACGACTGACAACCTCCAGATCCTAAACCCTGAACCCCCCGTGCCGCCTCCGGTTGAGCCAGTCCATCAGCCAGACGCCGAACACGAGGCCGAGCAGCAGGGCGGCGGCGACGGCGCCCAGGACCCAGCGATTGATGACGAGCCCGGTCAGGGAGGCGATCGAGGGCGCAGGTGTTCCGGCGGGAGAGGCGAGCCGCGCCCGTTCCGTCTCCTCCCGCGCCTTCCCGGCGCGCTCCTTCGCCTCGGCGGCCTCCTCGCGGGCCTGCTGCAGGGCCTGCTCCAGCTCGTGCACCCGGTCCTGCAGCTCGCCCACCTGCTGTTCCAGCTCGTGGGCGTGGCGGACCAGATCGGTGTTCCCGCCGGCCGCCTCCAGTGCCGCCTTCGTCTTGGCCAGCTCGGACTTCATGCGGGCGGCCTCCAGCTTCTCCCGGGCCAGCTCCTCCTTCGCCGCGTCCAGCTCCGAGCGCAGCTTCTGCAGCTCCTCCTCGTTGGCGGGCGCGGCCCGGCCGGCCTGCTTCCTGAGCTGCTCGATCTGCTCCTCCAGCTCCCTGACCACCAGCACCGCCGGCTTGTCCGAGCTGATGTACTGGGAATCGACCCAGCCCTCGGTGCCGTCCGGGGCCCGCACCAGCGCCCAGTCCCCGTCGCGCCTGAGCACCTCCAGACGGGTGGCGGTGGGCAGGGTCTTGATGATGGGGCTGTCCACCTTCTGCTCCTTGCGCACCCCGACCAGGAGCTTGTCGATGACGTAGTAGTCCTCCGCCACGGCGCCCCCGGCGCCGAGCAGCAGGAGGAGCGGCAGGAGGTTTCTGAGGGTCGGCTTCATCGCTGCTCTCCGATTATCCCGGCATGGCGGAGCAGGGGCTCGATCCGCGGTTCGCGGCCGCGGAAGCGGACGAACAGATCCATCGGGTCGCGGGAGCCGCCCTGCTCCAGGATGGCGTGGAGAAAATCGCGGCCGGTGGCCTCGTCGAACACTCCCTGTTCCTCGAAGCGGGAATAGGCGTCGGCGGAGAGCAGCTCGGCCCACTTGTAGCTGTAGTAGCCGGCCGCGTAGCCCCCGGCGAAGATGTGGGCGAAGCTGTGCTGGAAGCGGTTCCACTCCGGTACCGGGACCACCGAGACCTCCTCGCGCACCTCGTCCAGCAGGGCCTGGATGTCGGTCTTGCCGGGGCGGTATTCGTGGTGCAGGCGGAAGTCGAACAGGGCGAACTCGAGCTGGCGCACCATCTGCAGGCCGGACTGGAAGTTGCGCGCCGCCCGCAGGCGCGCGATGAGATCGGGATCGACCGGCTCGCCGCTCTGGTAGTGGCGGGCGAAGAGCTCCAGCGCCTCGCTCTCCCAGCACCAGTTCTCCAGGAACTGGCTGGGCAGCTCGACCGCATCCCAGGGCACGCCGTTGATCCCGGCCACCGAGGGGTAATCCACCTTCGTCAGCAGGTGGTGGAGTGCGTGGCCGAACTCGTGGAACAGGGTGATCACCTCATTGTGGGTGATCAGGGCCGGGTCCGCCCCCACCGGCGGCGTGAAGTTGCAGGTGACGTAGGCGACCGGGAGCTGGAACCTGCCGCCGAAGTTGCGGCGCACCCGGCACTCGTCCATCCAGGCGCCGCCCCGCTTGTGCGGCCGGGCATAGAGGTCGACATAGACCTGGCCGCGCAGTTCGCCGGTTTCGTCGTACAGCTCGTAGAAGCGGACGTCGGGGTGCCAGACGCTCACCCCCTCCCGCTCCCGGACGGTGATGCCGAACAGGCGCCCGGTGACGGCGAACAGCCCCTCGAGCACCGCGGGGACCGGGAAATAGGGACGCAGCATCTCCGGGTTGATGCGGTAGCGTTCCTGGCGTAGCTTGTCGGCGTAATAGGTGATGTCCCACGCCTCCAGCTCCTGCACCCCGTGTGTCTCCCTCGCGTAGCGGCGCAGCTCCTCCAGCTCGCGCTCGGCCACCGGCTTCGAGTGGCGCGCCAGCTCGCGCAGGAACCCGAGCACCTGCTCCGGGTCGCGGGCCATCTTGTTGGCGAGGGAGTATTCGGCGTAGCTGGAGAAACCGAGCAGGGCGGCCAGCTCCTGGCGCAGCTCCAGGATCCGCTCCATCACCGGGGTGTTGTCCCAGCGCCCGGCGTGCGGCCCCCGGTCGGACGCGCGGGTGGAGAAGGCCTCGTACATCTCGCGGCGCAGCTCGCGGTCCTCGGCGTAGGCCATCACCGGCATGTAGCAGGGCAGATCCAGGGTCAGGACCCAGCCGGCGAGTCCCCTGCGTTCGGCGTTCTGCCGGGCCAGGCCGAGGATGGTGGGGGGCAGGCCGGCGAGGGCCGACTCGTCGTCGATGTGCCGGCTCCAGGCATTGGTGGCGTCCAGCAACTGCTCCTCGAAGCGGGTCTGCAGCCGGGAGAGCTCGCGCCTGATCTCGCCGTAGCGCTCCCGCGCCGCCCCCTCCAGGGCCACTCCGGCGAGGCGGAAGTCGCGCAGGGCGTGTTCCAGGAGCGCGCGTGCCGCCTGCGGCAGGGTGCCCGCCTCGCGCTCCTGGACCTGTCGGTACACTTCGTAGAGCCTGCGGTCCTGCCCCAGCTCGGTGCTGTAGTCGGTCAGCTTCGGCAGGCAGGCGTTGTAGGCCTCCCGCAGCGCCTCGCTGTCGAGCACCCCGTGCAGGTGGGAGACCGGCGACCAGAGCCGCTGCAGGCGCTCGGAGAGGTCCTCCAGCGGCAGGATGGCGTTCTCCCACTCCGCCGTCGCGGGGTCCATGGCCCTGATCCGGGCGATGGCGGCGCGGTTGGCGGCCAGCATCCAGTCCACCGCCGGTTCCACATGCCGGGGTTCGATGCGGTCGAAGGGGGGCAGGCCGTCCAGCTCGAGCAGGGGGTTGTCGGCCGGGGGGGCGGGTTCTCTGAGGGGCGTATCCATGGCCACTGAATGTAGCATGGGCGCAAGGGGCAGTGAACCGCGGCGGGGGTCTCCTTCAGCCGGAGTGCAGCCACCAGGCGCGGACCAGGACCAGGCCGAGGAGGAAGAAACCGGCCAGGCAGGCCGCCGCCAGGGCGGTGTACCTGTGGACCAGGTCCCGCTCGTCCCGGGTCGAGAGCAGGAAGGGGCGGCGGCCGTCGCGGGTGTCGCCGAGCAGGTTGACCGGGGGGCGGCGCCGGATCTCGGCCTGTTCCCGGGCGATCTGCGCGGCAGCCTCCCGCCGGACCTGCGCCCACTCCTCCATGTCGATGCGCCCGTCGCGGTTGCGGTCGAAGCGCTCCAGCAGGCGCTGGCTGTCCTGTTTCCAGCGCCGCAGCAGTTCGCGCAGCTCACCGGCGGGGTCCAGTTCCACGCTGTCGCCGCCGATGGTCTGGAACAGCCCCAGGGCGTAGAGCGGCTCTCCCGGGAGCAGCAGCCACTCGCGGTAGCGGCGCTGGCCCCGGTACCAGGTGCGCCGGTGGCGGGTATGCACCTCGGCCCCGTCGGGGTCGATGACGCACTCCCCGGTTTCGTCGATCAGCCGGAACAGCTCGTCCGAGCGGCCCTGGTCCACCACCCGCCAGCCGCGGTGCCGGCCGCTGCGCACGCGCTCCTCGACGGTATAGCGGTACCAGAGGCAGCGGGTGTCGGACAGGGGGGAGACGATGGGGGCGCCCTCCAGCAGTTCCCCCCGGCCCTGCAGCTCGACGTAGCCCTGGGCGGCGGAGCGGATGCGCGAGGTGGGGGTGTCCTCGATGATGCGCTTGCGATGGAGGAAGCGGAAGGCCCCCCAGAAGCAGGCGGCCGTGGCCAGCAGCAGGAGCAGCCAGGGCAGCCAGAACTCCATTCCCTCCCGCTGCGCGAGGGGGGCGGCTAGCAGGTCGAGCCAGCCGGATGGCGAGGTTGTGGTCGGTTCCATCCTGTTCCCTGGTCTGTCCGCGGACGACATCATCAGTCTCGCGCGGTGGCGGCGGCGGTGCAAGCGTGGTTGACCGCGGAAACAGGCCCAACTATAGTGGAAACGGTTTAATGGCTTACGTCTGATCCTTTAACCAATGAACGAACAGGTGGGCGAAAGGCTGGATCTGGCGGCACTGGAGGCGCGCATCGACGAGCTGATCAGCACCGTCCAGCGGCTCTCGAACGAGAACGCGGCGCTGCGCAACCAGCAGGAACACCTGATGGCGGAACGGGCGGCCCTGATCGAGAAGACCGAGAACGCGCGCAGCCGGGTGGAGGCGATGATCGCCCGGCTCAAGGCAATGGAGGGACGCTGAAGGTGGGCGAGGCCAGACCGGTAACCGTCACCATCATGGACAAGGAATACGTGGTGGCCTGCCCCGAGGAGGAGCAGGACTCGCTCTTTGCCTCCGTGGACCTGCTCAACCGGCGCATGCGCGAGCTGCGCGAAGGGGGCAAGGTGATCGGGTCCGAACGCATCGCCGTGATGGCGGCGCTGAACATCGCCCACGAATTTCTGGAATACAAACGGGAGAAGGAGGACTATACTTCTGCCGTAGATGCCGGTCTCGACAGGATCAGACGGAAACTGGAGTCGGCACTCGGAAAGGCGGGTTAGTTCCATCCGGTCTCGTGCGGCCGGAACCGGCCCGCAACAGCGGTTTTCGAAGTCTTGGCGTCCTCTGCGGTATTCGACAGCAGGCCAAGTACCTTGAGCCTATACTCAACAGACAGGGGCCGAAACGCCCGGGCCGTTGAGCCGCCGCCTCGTCGCGGCAGCCTGAAGCCCGCCGCCAGGCCCCACGCTTGAACCCTCGGTTCAAGTTCACGGTCTGCATCGGTACAGGCGGAGGGCGCCACCCATCCTCGAAGGATCCCCCCATGAACTACTGGCTGATGAAGTCGGAGCCGACCGAGTTCAGCATCGACGACCTGGCCGCGCGTCCGGACCGGCGCGAACCGTGGGACGGCGTGCGCAACTACCAGGCGCGCAACTTCATGCGCGATGCGATGCGGGTGGGTGACCTGGCCTTCTTCTATCACTCCAACTGCGAACCGCCCGGCATCGTCGGGATCGTGCGCATCGCCAGCGAGGCCCGTCCCGACCCCACCGCCTTCGACCCGCGGGACAAACACTACGACCCGAAGAGCGACCCGGACGACCCCCGCTGGTGGCTGGTCGAGGTGGAGTTCGTGGAGAAGTTCGGGCGCCCGGTCACTCTCGCCGCGCTAAAGTCGCGCCCGGAACTGGCCGATATGCAGCTGGTGAAGCGGGGCAACCGCCTCTCGGTGATGCCGGTCGAGCCGCGGCACTGGGATATAATCCGCAAGATGGCGTACGAGGGGGCCTGAGCCCGGCCCCGCACAAGAACAGGAAAGAACCGCCAGGATGGCATCGGAACGGACCTCCTGGAGGGGACCTGGATGCTCTACAAGCACGACAAGAACCGCAGCGCCGAGTACCTGCGCCTGGCCATCCCGCACATGTCGAAGCAGGCCGCCCCGGTCGACCCGGTGAGCTACGCGGTCTGGTACGAACACGTCTCCGGGGAGAACCCGGAGCTGAGCGCGGCGATCTCCGATCTGCTCGAGCGGGGCCAGGTGCTGGACGAGGAGACCACCCGCAACCTCTATCAGCGCTACATCGCCGAGCCCGGCCTGGAGTCGCTCAGCCGCCTGCGCCAGGAGATGCTGCGCATCGCCGGCGACCTCAACGGCACGGCCCGTACCGCCAGCGACCGCACCGGGGAGTTCACCACCACCCTCACCGACTGCCAGCAGGCGTTGCGCCAGGAGGCGGGCGCGGCCCGGCTGGAGCAGCTCATCAACACCCTGGTCGACGAGACCACCTCGCTCCAGGGCTCCATCGCCCTGATGCAGGGACAGCTCAGCTCCAGCCTGCGCGAGACCGAGTCCCTGCGCCGGGAGCTGGAGCGGGTGCGGCGGGAGGCGGTCACCGATCCGCTCACCGGTGTGCTCAACCGCAAGGGCTTCGACGAGGCGCTGGCCGGGGAGCTCGAACAGGCGCGGGCAGCGGGCCGTCCGCTCTGCCTGGCGATGCTGGACCTGGACCACTTCAAGGAGATCAACGACCGCTACGGCCACCTGCTGGGCGACAAGGTGCTGCGCTGCCTGGCCCAGGTGCTGAAGGAGAACGTCAAGGGCAGGGACACGGTCGGGCGCTTCGGCGGCGAGGAGTTCGCCCTGCTGCTGCGCGACACCGATATGGAGGGCGCAAGGGTGGTGACGGAGCAGATCCGCTCCCAGCTCCAGCGGGCCCGCATCCGCCGGCTGGACAACGGCCAGACCATCGACCAGGTGACCCTGTCCGCGGGACTGGCCCGCTACCGGACCGGCGAGACGGCCGAGGAGCTGCTGGAGCGGGCCGACGCCCTGCTCTACCAGGCCAAGCAGGCGGGCCGCAACCAGGTGGTGACGGAGGGCG
>RFJX01000076.1 GCA_003694425.1 Gammaproteobacteria bacterium | reverse complement strand
CTGACAACTGACAACTGACAACTGACAACTGACAACTGACAACTGACAACTGACAACTGACAACTGACAACTGACAACTGATCAACCCCGGAGTCTCCCATGTACAAACCCGTCGTCATGCTCTGCCTCCTGCTGGCCGCACTCCAGGTCCATGCCGCCTGGGTCCTGGATCCGGCCGCCTCGAGCCTCAGCTTCGTTTCCACCAAGAAGGTACACGTGATGGAGGCGGACAACCGCTTCACCCAGCTCGAGGGAGCAGTGGACGATGACGGCAAGGGCTATCTGATCATCAGTCTCGACAGTGTCCGTACGGGCATCGAAATCCGCGATCAGCGCCTGCGCGAATTCCTCTTCGAGACCGGGCGCTGGCCGCAGGCGGAGTTCCATCTGCAGGTAGACCCGGCGCTGGTCGAATCCCTCGAGATCGGGACTGCGCGGCAGATCGAGGTGACCGGCACGCTGGACCTGCACGGGCACCGGCAGGAAGTGAAGGCAATGCTGGCCGTGACGCGGTTGCGCGACGGCTTCGAGGTCGATGCGATCCGTCCTGTCCTGGTGAAGGCCGGAGATTTCGGCCTGATCCAGGGGATCAACAAACTCAGGGAGCTGGCGGGCCTGGACGCCATCAGTACCACGGTCCCGGTCGATCTCCATCTGGTATTCGTAACCCCGTGATCCCCGTCCGCCACCGGCTGCTCCCGGCTCTGGCCGCAATCGCGTTCTCCTTCACCGTCCACGCGGGGGATCCGGAACTCGAGGAGGCGAAGGCCGCCCTGGACCGCCAGGACCCGGTTCGCGCCGCGGCCATCTACGAACGGCTCGCACGACGTGGCAACCCGGTCGCGCAGAACAACTACGCCACCCTGCTCTTCAAGGGACTGGGGGTGCCGCAGAACCGGGTCCAGGCCCACGAGTGGTTCCTGAAGGCCGCGAGACAGGGGCAGACCGGAGCCCAGTACAACCTGGGGATCATGTACCTGCGCGGGCAGGGGGTGGCGCAGAACCTCACCGAAGCTGCGCGATGGTTCGAACGGGCGGCGGTACACGGAAACCGCAAGGCGCAGTTCCAGCTCGGTCTCGCCTATTACCACGGGAGGGGGGTGAAGCAGGACCTCCAAAAGGCCGCCACCTGGTTCCGGCGGGCGGCGGAGCAGGGTCACCGCGAGTCGCAGTACAACCTCGGTGTCATGTACGCGAGGGGCAAGGGTGTGGAACGGGACCCCGGAGCGGCCATCGGATGGTTCGAGAAGGCCGCGTCCGCCGGTGACCCCAGGGCCGCTCTCTCCCTGGGCCTCGTCTATCTGCGGGGAGAGGGGACGGAGCCGGAACCGGCACAGGCGGCGCGCTGGTTCCGTGTGGCCGCCGATCAGGGGGTGGCCGAGGCCCAGCTCAACCTCGGTGGACTATACGCACGCGGCGCCGGGGTCGAACAGGATTACGGGAAGGCCTTCGACTGGTTCCTCAAGGCAGCGCGTCAGGGACAGGCCGATGCCCAGTTCAATATCGGGCTGCTCTATGCCCAGGGCCTGGGCCGGGAACAGGACCTGGCGCAGGCGCACGCCTGGTTCAGCCTCAGCAGGGAAGGAGGAAACGAGCTGGCGGAACAGAATCTGGCGATCCTCGAGGAACAACTGGATGAGGAGACCCTGCAGCGGGCGGCGCGCTTGCGGAACTCGCTCATGCAGCAGGCCGAGGGTGAATGACGGGCCCCGATTCCGCAGACCATCCCTGTGGCAGAGGGATGGCCCGGGTGACCGGGATGCCCTCCTTCAGTCCCAGTCCTCCTCCTCGATCATCATCAGGGCGACGGCGACCGCACGGCCTTCGGAGCTGAGCGCGGTGAAGCAGCGGCAGGCGGCCGAGGTAGGCATGACCTCCACGCCGATCCCGGCCTGTTGCAGGGGCAGCAGCAGGGAAGGAGGAGGAAATACCAGCCGGGCACCGGTTCCGATCACCACCAGTTCGACATCCAGGTTCAGCAGGACCTCCAGGTCCTGCGGCTGCAACTCCTCCGGCCTCTGGGGACGCCAGTCGTCCAGGATCCGGTCCCGGGTGAGGACAAGGCTCTGCTCGTAGGGGTGATGGTTGATCTCCACCCGGCCCTTCCCATAGGCAGTGATGCGGATGGCGGAATCGTTGTGATCGAGTTCGAATTTCATCTTCGCTTGTCCGGTGGCTGGGGTGACCGCGGGCTTTCCATGCTTGCGAAAATCGGCCAGAATCACGGGTCATCATAAACGACACGCTCGGGGGACGACACAATGCGCATCATACTTCTGGGAGGCCCAGGCGCCGGCAAGGGTACCCAGGGCGATTTCATCTGCAAGCACTACGGCATCCCGAAGATCTCGACCGGCGACATGCTCCGGGCCGCAGTCGAGGCCGGCAGTGAACTGGGCCGGCAGGTAAAGGAGATCATGGAGAGCGGAGCCCTGGTTCCGGACGACCTGATCCTCAAGCTGGTCGAGGAACGCATCCGCCAGCCAGATTGCGAGAATGGCTTCCTGCTGGACGGGTTCCCCCGGACCATACCGCAGGCCGAAGGACTGCGTGAACTCGGCGTGAAGCTGGATCACGTGATCGAGATCGCGGTGGATGACGAAGAGATCATCCGGCGCATGAGCGGCCGGCGCGTCCATCTGCCTTCCGGCCGTACCTATCACATGATCTACAATCCACCGAAGGATGACGAGAAGGACGACGTGACGGGGGAGCCGCTGGTCCAGCGTGAAGATGACAGGGAAGAGACCGTGCGCCACCGGCTCAAGGTCTATCACGAGCAGACCGAACCGCTGGTGCGATTCTATATCGAGTGGGAGGCCTCCGGTGACCCGATGGCGCCTCACTTCACCCGCATCGATGGCATGGCCCCCGTAGACGAGGTACGCCGGAGGATCTTTCACGCCCTTGGCGCTGAAGTCGACTGACCCCGTTCATCTCCTGGAATGTGGAAAATTCCGGACCGCCATCTACAATTGGTGGTGACGCATGAACGCGTACTGCTGAACTTCACGAAGAATACCTCAACAAGGGGGACGCTATGGCAACAACGAAACGCAGCCAGCAGAAGTCGACCGGAAAGAAGACCGTTGCGAAGAAGAAAGTGGCAAAGAAGGTTGCAGCAAGGAACAGGACAGCGACAGGGGCCGTAGCGAAGAAGAAGGTGGCTGCGAAGAAGAAGGTGGCTGCGAAGAAGAAGGTAGCCGCGAAGAAGAAGGTAGCCGCGAAGAAGAAGGTGGCTGCGAAGAAGAAGGTGGCCGCGAAGAAGAAGGTGGCTGCGAAGAAGAAGGTAGCCGCGAAGAAGAAGGT
>RFJX01000008.1 GCA_003694425.1 Gammaproteobacteria bacterium | reverse complement strand
GCGCGAGAGCTGGGAGAGGACGGCGTCCTCCCGCCCCTCCTCGATCGATTCGATGCAGATCCGGACCTTTTCCATCACGCTGCCCCACCCGGCCCCGAAGGCCTCTGTCATTCCCGTCCCGAGAGGATTATCGGTGTCGTCGTGTCAGAGTTTAGCCCGGTTGGCGCCCGGGATCCCTGCCGGTCAGGGTCCCGGGGCGGCGCCTTCCTGCCCGGCGCGGGAGCAAAGCCGGCGCTCGAGTGCCTGCATCAGGGTGCCGGCGATGTCCAGTCCGTAGAGGGCGTCCAGCTCCCGGATGCAGGTGGGGCTGGTGACATTGACCTCGGTGAGGTAGTCGCCGATCACGTCGATACCGACGAAGACGAGGCCGCGCCGGCGCAGCTCCGGGCCGACCTGTCCGCAGATCCAGCGGTCGCGCGCGCTCAGCTCGCGCCCCTCGTACCGGCCGCCGGCGGCGAGGTTGCCGCGGGTCTCCCCGGCCGCCGGGATCCGGGCCAGGGCGTGGTCCACCGGCTCGCCGTCCACCAGCAGGATGCGCTTGTCGCCCTCCACGATCTCCGGCAGATAGCGCTGCGCCATGATGGTGCGGGTCCCGTGTCGGGTGAGGGTCTCCAGGACGACGGAGGTGTTGGGGTCGCCCTCGGCCAGGCGGAAGATGGAGGCCCCGCCCATCCCGTCCAGCGGCTTGAGCACCGCCTCGCCTTGCTCGGCGATGAAGGCGCGCAGGCGCCCCATGTCGCGGCAGACCAGGGTCGGGGCGCAGCACTGCGGGAACCAGGCGGTGAACAGCTTCTCGTTGGCGTCGCGCAGGGACTGCGGCCGGTTGACCACAAGCACTCCCTCCTGCTCGGCCCGCTCCAGCAGGTAGGTGGTGTAGATGTACTCCATGTCGAAGGGCGGGTCCTTGCGCATCAGGATCAGGTCCAGCCCGGAGAGCGGCCCCTCCTGTTCACCGGTGAACCCGTACCACTCCTGCTGATCGTCGCGCACCGCCAGACTCCGCCGGCGGGCGAAGGCCTCGCCGTCACGCAGGTAGAGGTCTCCGGGCTCCATGTAGTGCAGCTCCCAGCCGCGCCGCTGCGCCGCCAGCAGCATGGCCAGGGTGCTGTCCTTGACGGGGTTGATGGCGGCGATGGGGTCCATCACTACGCCGAGGCGGATTGGGGTGCTGGTCATCTGTTTTCAGTCGTCAGTGATCAGTTGTCAGGAAAGGCGCGTGGGGGAGGTGGGCATGGTGTGGGTCAGGTCGTCAGTTTTCGATTATCCGGAAAGTGTGCCTCCACAGGCCGCAGGCCCGACGGGAGGTTTCAGGCCGGGGTGGGCAGTGCCATCCATTGCCACTCCGGTTCCAGACCCTTAGCATAGCCGAAAGCCATCACACCGTTCAGAATGATCAGTGTCTCCCCAGCCCATCCGCATCGCCACCCGCAAGAGTCCCCTGGCCCTCTGGCAGGCCGGACATGTCGCCGACCTGCTGCGGCGCCACCACCCCGATCTCGAGGTCGAACTGTTGCCGATGACCACCCGCGGGGACCGGATCCTCGATGCCCCGCTGGCGAAGATCGGCGGCAAGGGGCTGTTCCTCAAGGAGCTGGAACAGCGGCTCCTCGATGGCGGCGCCGACATCGCCGTGCACTCCATGAAGGATGTCCCGGTGGAATTGCCGCAAGGGCTGGAGATCGCCGTGATCCTGGCGCGTGAGGACCCGCGCGACGCCCTGGTATCGCGGCATCCCGACGGCCTCGACGGACTGCCCAGGGGCGCGGTGGTGGGCACCTCCAGTCTGCGCCGGCGCTGCCAGCTCGCGGCCCTGCGTCCCGACCTCGCGATCCGCGACCTGCGCGGCAATGTCGGCACCCGCCTGGGCAAACTGGATAGTGGGGAATACGACGCCATCGTCCTGGCCGGTGCCGGTCTCATCCGCCTGGGTCAGGCGGAGCGGATCAGCGCGTGGCTGGAGCCCGGGACCCTGCTGCCGGCCATCGGTCAGGGAGCGATAGGCATCGAGTGCCGACAGGAGGACGGGCGGGTGCGCGAATTGCTGGCACCGCTGGACGACCCGGATACCCACATCCGGGTGGCCGCCGAGCGCGGGGTCAACGAACGTCTCGAGGGCGGTTGTCAGGTCCCGCTCGCGGCCCACGCCACCCTGGAGGGGGGAAGGTTGCGTCTGCGGGCCCTGCTCGGCAGTCCCGACGGCCGCCGGTTGCTGCGGGCCGGGACGGAGGGCCCCCCGGAACAGGCGCGGGAACTCGGGCTGCGCGCCGGCCAGGCGCTGCTCGACCAGGGTGGGGACCGGATCCTGGCGGAGCTCCGGGCCGGGGCATGAGCGCCCCGCTGCAAGGGCGCGTGGTGGTGGTCACCCGCCCGGAGGGCCAGGCCGACCGCCTGTGCCGGCTGCTGTGCGCGGCCGGCGCCGAGGTGCTGCGCCTGCCCGTGATCGCCATCGCCCCGCCCGGGGACCCGGGGGCGGCGCGCAAGACCCTGGAACGGGCCCCGGCCGGGACCCCGTTCATCTTCATCAGCAGCAACGCCGTGGAGCAGGCGGAGGCGGTTGCGCCCGGGGGCATCGCCGCCCTGCGCGGTCCCCTGCTGGCGGTGGGACCCACGACCGCGGCGGCCCTGCGCCGGCTCGGCGGCAGGGAGGTGGTCGCGCCGGAGGAGGGCTGGGACAGCGAGGCCCTGCTGCGCCTGCCGCAGCTTTCCGGCCCCGCGGTGGCGGGGCGTCTGGTGGTGATCGTCCGCGGCGAGGGAGGGCGCGAGCTGCTGGCCCGGGAGCTGGAGCGGCGCGGGGCCGAGGTCCGCTACGCCGAGGTCTACCGGCGGATTCGTCCGGCCAGCGATACCGCCCTCCTGCTGGAAGCCTGGGCGCAGGGACGCGAGGTCACCATCGTGATCACCAGTGGCGAGGGGCTGGAGAATCTCTTTGCTATGATCCCGGCTCGCCGGCATCCGGACCTGAAGGCGAGCCGGCTGCTGGTGGCCAGCGAGCGGATCGCCCGGGCCGCCCGCGAGGCCGGGTGCAAACGGGTGATGGTGAGCGAGGGGGCCGGCGACGCGGCCCTGCTCAGGGCCCTGGTGGCGGACAGCCCGCCGGGAGGGGAGGCGTGACCAACCAGGAAGAGCAGATGAACGAACCGGAGCAGAAGGCGGGCGCAGAGGGATCGGAGGGGCAGCTGATCGAGGCGGCCCCGGAAGGCGAACCCGCCAGCCGCGCGGCCCTGCGCAAGGCGATCATCGGCGGCGCCGTGGTGGCGCTGCTGATCGCGGCGGGATGGATCTCCGGCTACCTGGCGTTGCGCAACGATGTCTCGGCCCTGCGCCAGGGACTGGCGGGGATGGAGCAGAAGCTGGAGCAGGGGCTGGACCGGCAGCGCCAGGCCGCGGCCGTGCTGGAGGACCGGCAGGCCCGCCTCGACAGCCGGATCGGCGAGCTGACCGGGGAACTCGAGGCGCTGCGGAACAAGGTCGCCGAACTGGGCCGGCAGCAGACCCGCGACCCGGAAGACTGGGTGCTGGCCGAGGCGAACTATCTGGTCACCCTGGCCGGCCAGCGTCTGCTGGTGGCCGGTGACGTGGCCGCCGCCGAGCGGGCCCTGGAGGCCGCCGACCGCCGCCTGGCGGAGCTGGCGCGCCCCGATCTCACTCCCGTGCGCCAGGCCCTGCAACAGGACCTGGAGGCCCTGCGCGCGGTGCCCAGGGTCGATCTCACCGGTATGGCCCTCTCCCTGGGCGAGGCGATCGCCAGCGTGGAGAAGCTCCCCCTCAAGGGGGTGGTCAGGCAACCCCGATCGGCCAGGGTCGAGGGAGAGGCGGAGGCCGGGACACGGCAGGAGGACCGTGACTGGAAGGCCCTCCTGCGCGGGGCCTGGGAGGAGTTGAAGGGGCTGGTGGTGATCCGCCGCGAGCAGGTCACCGACGCCGCCCTGCTGGCCCCCGAGCGGGTCGATTTCCTCTACCAGAACCTGCGTCTGGAGCTGGAGGCGGCACGGCTGGCGGTGCTGCGCAGGGACACCGCCAACCTGCGTCGCTCCCTGGCCACCGCCGAGGGGATCCTGGAGCGTTTCTTCGACCCCGATTCCCCCGCGGTGCAGGCGCTCAGGCAGCGTCTGGCCGCGATGCGGGGGCAGGAGCTGGCGCCCCCCCTGCCCGATCTCTCCCGCTCCCGATCGGCCCTGCGCGAATATCTCCTCCGGCAGCAGAGGCAGGGCGCATGAAGGCCCTCCTGACCCTGCTGCTGGCCCTGGCCGGCGCGGTCCTGCTGGGCATGCTCCTGCAGCAGGAGAGCGGGGTGGTGGCCTTCGGCGTGCATGGCTGGGTGGTCGAGATGAGCCTGCCGCTGTTCGTGCTGCTGCTGCTGGCGCTGATCCTCCTGAGCTACGTCGGCATCCGCCTGTTGCTGCGACTGTGGCAGGGTCCCCGCCTGTTGCGCCGCTGGCGGGAGCAGCGGCGTCGCCGCAGGGCGCTGCGGGACCTGAACCGGGGCTATGCCGCCCTGCTCAGGGGACGCTGGCGTCAGGCGGAACGGTTGCTCATCGGCAGTGCCCGGGACAGCGAGGCGCCGCTGCTGCACTACCTGGGAGCGGCCCAGGCGGCCCAGCTTGCCGGGGACACCGCCCGCCGCGACGAATACCTCCGTCTGGCCCATGAACAGCTGCCGGACGACGCCCTGGCCGTGGGGCTGGCCCAGGCCGAACTGCAGCTCCAGCAGGGTCAGACCGAACAGGCCCTGGCCACCCTGCGCAGGCTGCAGGAGGCGGAACCGGCCAATCCGCGCCTGCTGAGCCTGCTGCTGCAGGCGGAGAGCCGGTCAGGAGAATGGCAGGCGGTACTCGACCTGCTGCCGGGGCTGAAACGGCACCGGTTGCTGGACGAGGCGGCCCTGCGGGAACAGGAGCGGCGGGCCTGGGAGGGGCGCCTGGCCGCGGCAGCAGCGGCAGGGGAGGAGGCCCTGGCCGCCTGCTGGCGGGATCTGCCCCGGCGTCTGCAGGAGGACCCGGATCTGCTTGCCTCCTATGCCCGCCTCGCCCGGGGGACCTCTCTGGAGCCGCAGGTGGAGCGGCTGCTGCGCAAGGCGCTGAAACGAAACTGGTCGGCGCAACTGGTCCGCCTCTACGGGGAGGTCCGGGGAGAGGACGGCATGAAGCAGCTGATCCAGGCCGAATCGTGGCTCGGGGATCACCCGGAGGACCCGGACCTGCTCCTCACCCTCGGTCGCCTGAGCCTGGAGAACCGGCTCTGGACCAAGGCGCGCGAATATCTCGAGAAGGCGATCTCCCGCACTCCCTCGGTCGAGGCCTGGCGTCTCCTGGCCCGGGCCCAGGAGGAGCTCGGGATGCCGGATGCCGCGGCCGAGAGCCGGCGGGCCGGGCTGGAGCTGGCCGCCACCGGCGAACGCGCCTCCTCCGCCCTGGAGCAATTGCAGGGCTGAAGGGCCGCGTCTCCCCCGCGGGCCGGATCCCCCGGGTCCGGTGACAAATGAAAATCGTTTGCTATCCTTGAGGGACCGGTTGCTGAAGCTGAACCCGGTATCTGACTACACATCACAAACAGGCAACAAAGCCAAGGGGGGGGAATCAACATGATCCCACTGAAGAAGAATACGACGCTCATCGCGTCAATCGGCATGAGCGCGGCTCTGCTGGCCGGAATGACCGGCGGCGCCGTGGCCGAAGAGGTCAAGAAAGCGACGCTGTTCGGCGACATGCAGAAGGTCACTCAGGACATGCTCGACCATGCCGCGGGCGACGGCAACAACTTCCTGCACACCAACGGCAACTATGCCCAGACCCGGTACTACCCGGCCCAGCAGATCAACCGCGAGAACGTGCATGACCTGGTCAAGGCCTGGTCCTTCAACACCGAGGTGGTGGAGACCATGGAGACCACGCCCATCGTGGTCAACGGCACCATGTACATCACCACCGCCTTCAACCATGTCCATGCCCTGGACGCCGCCACCGGCAAGGAGAAGTGGCACTACAAGCACAAGATGGGCCCCATCACCACCTACTGCTGCGGCCCCAACAACCGCGGCGTCTTCCCCTATGAAGACATGGTCTACATGGGGACCCTGGACGCCAAGCTGGTGGCCCTCAACGCCAAGACCGGCAAGAAGGTCTGGGAGGTCCAGATCGCCGAGCCCGAGCTGGGCTACAGCGAGACCATGGCCCCGACGGTGGTCGACGGCAAGGTGCTGATCGGCACCAACGGTGGCGAGTACGGCATCCGCGGCTTCGTCAAGGCCTTCGACGCCAAGACCGGCAAGCTGCTGTGGACCTTCCACACCATCCCCGAGAACTCGGCCGGGGTGTGGAACGAGTACGATGCCACCGGGCGCTGGATGCACCGTGACATCAAGGCGGAGAAGGCGGCCTACGCCAAGAACGGCGACCCCTACAAGACCCTGGGTGGCGGCGTGTGGCAGAACATGGCCATCGACCGCGACAACGGCCGGGTCTACTTCGTGGTCGGCAATCCCTCTCCGGACCTCTATGGAGCGATCCGTCCGGGGGACAACCTCTACACCGACTCGCTGGTGGCGGTCGACCTGGAGACCGGCAACTACATCTGCCACTTCCAGTACATCGCCCACGACGTCTGGGACCTGGACGCGGTCAGTCCGCCGATCCTCACCACCGTGATGGACAACGACGGCAACATGGTCAAGGGTGTGCTGCACGGTGGCAAGACCGGCTACGTCTATGTCCACCGCGCCAGCGACTGCTCGCTGATCCGCTACTCCGAGCCGATGGTGAGCCAGGAGAACCGCTGGGTGCTGCCGACCCCGGAAGGCGCGCGCATGCTGCCCGGGGCCAATGGTGGCGTGGAGTGGTCGCCGATGGCCATCGACCCGACCCAGAACCTGGTCTATGCCATCAACCTGCACCAGCCGATGACCTACCACGTCTCCGAGGACCCCTATCCCGGCGGCAAGCTGTGGCTGGGCGGCGCCTTCAAGGTGATCCAGACCGAGGAGCAGTGGGGTAACGTCAGCGCGGTGAACTACAACACCGGCAAGATCCGCTGGAAGGTCAAGACCCCGCAGCCGATGATCGGCGGGATCCTGGCCACCGCCGGCGGGCTGGTCTTCACCGGCGAGGGCAACGGCCGGTTCCGCGCCTACAACTCCACCTCCGGTGAGGTGATGTGGCAGTATCAGGCCAAGGCCGGCGTCAACGCGCCTCCGGCCTCCTACAACGTCGACGGCACCCAGTACATCGTGGTGGCGGCCGGCGGCAACACCCAGCTGGACTACAAGCGCGGCAACGAGATCATCGCCTTCAAGCTGAAGGGCCGCTGATCCATCCCGCATCAGGAAGACGGCCGCCGGCAACGGCGGCCGTTTTTTGTCTGGGAACCCTTTTCCCGGCAGAATACTCAGAAGTTCATGTATCCCGCGGATCGAGGGGCGGGTTGTTAGCAATGCAAGAGGCTGTTACCCATGAAGAGACTGATCACCGCGTTCACCACCCTGGCCCTGCTCGGCGCCGTCAGCCTGGCACCGCGGGCCGAGGATGACCCCTACGCCAGCGTCCGGGACAAGCTGCAACTCTGCCAGACCTGCCACGGCGAGAAGGGGGCCTCCACCCTGCCGCAGTATCCCATCCTGGCCGGTCAGCAGATGTACTACCTCTATGTCCAGCTCAAGGACTTCGCCGCCGGCCGGCGCCAGGATTCGATCATGACGCCGATGCTGCAGAAGGAGGCGAAGATGACCCGCGATGAGATGAAGCTGGTCGCCACCTACTTCTCGGAGCAGAAGTGGCCGAAGACCAACTACACGGTGACCGAGGAGCAGAAGCACGCCGCGGAGCTGATGGCCGGATCGGCGGAATGCACCGCCTGTCACCTGGGCGGTTTCAAGGGCAACAGCCGGGTGCCGCGCCTGGGCGGCCAGCATGAGGACTACCTGCTGAAGACGATGCTCGACTTCAAGTACCGGCGCCGGACCAATGCCCCCTTCATGAACTCCCTGATGGAGACCTTTGACGAGAAGGCCATCGAGGCGATGGCGGCCTACGCGGCCAGCATGAGCGACTGACGGCCGGGGGCCGGCAGTGTGCCGGCCCCGCCTTCGGTACTGTCCCGGCTCAGCCGGTCCCCTCGATCAGGGCGGCCAGTTCGGCATGCCCCGCCGCCCGGGCGAGGTCGGCGGCATTCTTTCCCTCCCTGTCCCGCAGGGCGGTATCCACACCGTGCGCGAGCAGGAGCTCCACCGTCTCGCGGTGGCCATTCTCGGCCGCCATCATCAGGGCGGAGCGGCCCCGGTTGTCCAGCAGGTCTGGGTCGGCGCCGGCCTCCAGCAGGAGCTTCACCGTACTGGTCCGGCCGAAGCCGGCCGCCCACATCAGCGCGGTGAGGTCGTTGTGATAGCGCCGGTTCACCTCCACGCCCTGCTCCAGCAGCCAGCGCACGATCCGGTCGCTGCCATGGGCCGCGGCATAGACCATCGCGGTCTTGCCGGTGATGTCGGCGACCAAGGGGTCGGCGCCGTGGTCGAGCAGCAGCCGGACGGTGGGCTCGTCGCCCAGATAGGCGGCGGCCGCCAGCGGCGTGACGTTCTTCAGATTGGGCTGATTGACATCGGAACCGGCCTCGATCAGCACCCGTACCGTCTCTGCATTGCCGGAGCGGGCCGCCAGCAGGAGCGCGGTGTTGCCAAAGCGGTTGCGGGCCTTGACCGAGGCACCCTGCTGGAGCAGCTCGGAGACCTTCTTCGCGTCACCCGCCTTGGCGGCGTTGAACAGGTTGAAATCGGCCGCCCGGTCTGCGAGGGCCGGCCAGGAGAGGCCGAGCCAGCCGAGGGCGAACAGGAGACACAGGGTTCTCTTCATCTTCATCTACTCCAGTCCGTCGCAGGGTCACGGGAATGTGACGCCCTGCCGTGAATTGTACAGGCGTGCGGACGCCGGATCGCTCAGCCCGTTCCGGTCACCTTGCCGCGGGCGTCCTTGCTGAACTCGAAGGGGTCACAGTGGAACCGCTCCACCGGCAGGCCCAGTGCCAGCAGCGCCTCCCGGGCGGAGTGGACCATCACCGGCGGGCCGGCGGCATAGATGTCGTGGCCGGACGGGTCCGGGAAGTCCTGCACCACCGCCTCGTGGACCAGGCCCGTGCGCCCCTCCCACCGGTCCTCCGCCGCCGGCTCCGAGAGCACCGGGACATAGTGGAACCAGTTGTGCTCCCGTGCCCACCCCAGGGCCAGCTCGTGGAGATAGAGGTCCCGCCTCGCCCGCACGCCCCGGTAGAGCCAGGTCGGGCGGTGCAGCCCCTCGGCCAGGATGTGCTCGATGATGCCCTTGACGGGAGCGAAGCCGGTGCCGCCGGCGATCAGGATCCGGGGACGGTCCGATTCCTCGTCCAGCACGAAATCACCCAGCGGCCCGCGGATCCGGAGTACCGCCTTCTCTTTCAGCTCGTGGAACACTTTCTCCGAGAAGTAACCGCCTGGATAGTAGCGGATGTGCAGCTCCAGCAGGCTGTCGGCGTGCGGCGGATTGGCCAGCGAGAAGGCGCGGGCCCGGCCTCCCTCGAGCAGGAACTCGATGTACTGGCCGGCCAGAAACTGCATCCGCTTGTCACCCGGCAGTTTCAGCCACAGCCCCATGACGTCGTGGGCCAGCGGCTCCATGTGCTCGATCCGCACCGGGTAGACCCTCACCTGCTGACGCGGGGTGATGGCCTCGACCACCAGATCGGAACGCGGCACGGCCTGACAGGCCAGGATGTAGTCCGCCCCGCGCTCCTGCTCGGTGAGCGCGGTCGGCGGCTCATGGGGGTAGTCGACCTCTCCCTCCAGCAGGCGCGCCTTGCAGCTCCCGCAGGTACCGCTCCGGCAGCCATAGGCCATCGGCACCCCGGCCCGGATGGCGGCATCCAGGATGGTCTCCCCCTCCTCGGCGCTGAACTGGCGGTCCCCGGGGACCAGCGTGATCCGGTATGTCATGGGACAGGATCCTTCAGGGTCGGCTGCGCGCGCTGCCGAGCCAGCGCAGCAGCGGCCTGAAGTGCTCCCGGTCGATGGCGGTGGCCGCCGGCGCCATCTCGAAGATCGACAGCCCCCGCCGCGCGGCGCGCAGGTAGTTCTGGCTGGCCCGCAGCACCGCCACGAAGGGCAGCTTGCGACTGTCGGCCAGGCGCTGGTGGTCGAGAAAGTCGTCCAGCTCGGCGGCGATGAGGGTGTGCTCGCGCACGCGGTTGGCCACGGTGGCCAATCTGACCTGATGGTTGATCACGCGCCGGGTCTCCTTCAGGTGGTCGATGAAATGGCTTGCTGCGCGGATGTCGATGGGCGAGGGCAGGATCGGGATCACCACGGTCTCGGCGCGCCGCAGCAGTGCGGCGAGGTCCCGCCCGTGGATCCCGGCGGGGGAGTCCATGATGACGATCTCCGTTTCCCGTGGCAGCCGCAGCGGCTCCCGCCAGGCCGCCACGCCGTGGATCGGGGCTGCCTGTTCGGGCCGCGCCTCCAGCCAGTCGGTGCTGGAGCCCTGGGGGTCGAAATCGGCCAGTACCACCCGCTTGCCGCGGTTGGCGTAGTACCCGGCCAGATTGGTCGCCAGGGTACTCTTGCCGCACCCGCCCTTGGCATTGAGAACGAGAATCGTGCGTGCCATCATCGCAGTATACTAGGGAACCTCTGACCAAGTCATGGCACGCGATCTCGTTGTCAGAATCCGCCATTTCCGCGTTGCAACTCTTCGCAATAGCTGGCTATTCCGTGCGACTTGCGCCTTGAACTGTCGAATTCTGCCTGACGACCTCATCGCACCAGACTTGGTCAGAGGTTCCCCGGGCAACCTCTGACCAAGTCATGGCACGCCCCGGGCACTGTTAAGTGCCACCCGGATCGCGTCGGGGCCACGCCTGGCCTCAGCCCTCCCCGAGCCTGGCCGCGTCACGCCGGGCAATCAGGGATTCGACCATGGAGGTGAGGATCAGCTCCATCGCCAGCATGTGCTTGCCGCCCGGCACCACGATGGTGTCGGCGGCCGACATGAAGGAATCGTGCAGCATGCTCAGCAGGTAGGGGAAGTCGACTTCCAGCTTGCGGTTGTTGATCCGCACCACGTAGTAGCTCTGGTCGTTGGAGGGGATCTCGGTGGCGGCGAAGGGGTTGCTGGTATCCACCGTCGGGACCCG
The DNA here is from genome assembly GCA_003694425.1 of Gammaproteobacteria bacterium. Classification (GTDB taxonomy): domain Bacteria; phylum Pseudomonadota; class Gammaproteobacteria; order J113; family J113; genus J113. The sequence continues at coordinate 2,697 of RFJX01000008.1, read as the reverse complement.
CTGGAAGTTGATGTCGGTGAGGGAAAACTGGGGCGTGATGTAGTGAACGTAGTCGTGCATGCGGCTGAGGATCATGTGGGTGGCGGCCTCGACCGAATAGCCGCGGATCTCCTTGTCACGATGGATCTTCTGGATCCACTCCAGGTTGATGATCGGGACCACGCCGATCAGCAGGTCGACGTAACGGGCCACATTGACGGTGCCCGTCACCACCCCCCCGTGGAGCCCCTCGTAGAAGAGCAGGTCGGTGTCCGGCTCCAGCGGCTCCCAGTCGGTGATATGGCCGGGCGGCACCCCGCGCACGGCGGCCTCCTCCTCGTTGTGCACGTACCAGCGGCGCCTGCCGGTACCCTTCTCGGCATATTCCCGGAACAGCGCCTCCAGCTCGTCGAAGAGGTTCCCCTCCGGCCCGAAGTGGGTCAGCCGCCGGCCTTCGGCCTCGGCCTCTTCCACCGCCTTCTGCATCTGGTAGCGGTCGTAGCGGTGGAAGCTGTCCCCCTCGACGATGGCGGCGCGCACCCCCAGCTCGTTGAAGATGTGCTCGAAGGCGCGCTTGGCATAGGTGGTGCCGGCACCGGAGGAACCGGTGATGGCGATGATGGGATGCTTCTCGGACATGAGTGGGCCCCGGTCGGTCGTATCCGGTCCATTCTACTTCCATCCGTGATGCCGGTGATCGGGTCCGGTTCCGAAAGCTGCAGGATGGAGCCATGAGCCCCCGGGCGGGTCGTCACTCCCCTCCTGCCCTATAATCCCGGCTTTGCACCGGGAATCCCTTTCGCCATGAGCGCCGTCACGGACAGCAGCCGCGAACTCTATCTGCGTCTGCTGCGATACGTCAGACCCTACTGGAGGACCTTCGCCCTGGGCATCGGCGGCCTGCTGCTCCTGTCCGCCAGCGAGCCGGTGATCCCGGCTCTGATGAAGCCGTTGCTGGACGGCAGCTTCCTCGAGCGTGACGCGGGTCAGGCATGGTTCTTCCCGCTGCTGCTGATCCTGCTCTATCTCTACCGGGGGGTGACCCGTTACGTGGGATCGGTCGCGATGCAATGGGTCGGCCACCGGGTCATCATGGACCTGCGCGAGGAGATGTTCGAGCGCATGCTGGGCCTCCCTTCGGACTACTTCGCCGTCACCCCGACCGGAAGCCTGGTGTCACGCCTGATCTACGACGTAACCCAGGTGGCCGATGCCGCCACCAAGGTGCTGACCGACCTGGTCAAGGACTCGGTGGCGGTGGTCGGGCTGCTCGCCTGGATGGTCTGGCTCAACTGGCGTCTGGCCCTGGTGGTGATGCTGGTGGCGCCCGTGGTCGCGCTGCTGGTGCGGATCATCAGCGCCCGGCTGCGGCGCATGAACCGCCTCCTGCAGCAGAGCATGGGCGAGGTGACCGGGGTGGCGGAGGAGGCGCTGCGGGGGCACAAGGTGGTGAAGATCTACGGCGGCCAGGAATACGAACGCAGGCGCTTCCACGAGGTGGCGAACCGGGTCCGCCGCTTCAGCATGAAGGTGGTGATGGCCGCCTCCGTCAGCGTCCCGCTGATGATGCTGCTGGTCTCGTTCGCCATGGCGGTGGTGCTCTACGTCGCCCTGCTCCAGTCGGCCGCCGGCACCCTGACGGTGGGTGGCTTCGTCTCCTTCGTCACCGCCATGGGGATGTGCATGGCGCCGCTGAAACGGCTCACCGCCCTGAACAGCAATCTGCAGCGGGGGCTGGCCGCCAGCGAGAGCATCTTCGGCCTCATCGACCAGCCGCCGGAGCCGGACCCCGGCTCCGTCGAGCTGGGCCGGGTGCGGGGCGAGGTACGTTATGAAGGAGTCGGCTTCACCTACCCGGGTGCGGAACACCCGGCGTTGCAGGCGATCGACCTGGCGATCGCGGCCGGGACGACCATCGCCCTGGTGGGGCCTTCCGGCAGCGGCAAGTCCACGCTGGTCTCCCTGCTGCCCCGCCTCTATACGCCTCAGGAGGGACGGATCCTGATCGACGGCGTGGACATCGCCGGGGTCACCCTCGCCTCCCTGCGGGCCAACATCGCCTACGTCAGCCAGGAGGTGGTGCTGTTCGACGACACCGTCCGCGCCAATATCGCCTACGGCTGCCTGCGTGACCACGATGAGGAAGAGATCATCGCCGCGGCCGAGGCGGCCCACGCAATGGAGTTCATCCGCGCCCTGCCGCAGGGGCTGGATACGCCGATCGGGGAGAATGGCGCCCGCCTCTCCGGGGGGCAGCGCCAGCGCATCGGCATCGCCCGCGCCCTGCTCAAGGACGCACCCATCCTGATCCTGGACGAGGCGACCTCGGCTCTGGACAGCGAATCGGAACGCCACATCCAGGCCGCGCTGGAGAACCTGCGCCAGGGGCGCACCAGCCTGGTGATCGCCCACCGCCTCAGCACCGTGGAGCAGGCCGACCGGATCGTGGTGCTGGAGGGCGGGCGCATCGTCGAGCAGGGCACCCATGCCGAACTGCTGGCCGCGGGCGGGGTCTATCAGCGGCTCTATCAGGGGGGAGAGTGATGACCGGCTATCGGCAATCGGCCATCGGCCATCGGGTCGAAGGATAGTTGACACGGTGGGGGAGGCGATTACGCTCCTGTCCGACAGCCGACAGCCGACAGCCGACAGCCGACAGCCGACAGCCGACAGCCGACAGCCGACAGCCGACAGCCGACAGCCGACAGCCGACAGCCG
>RFJX01000075.1 GCA_003694425.1 Gammaproteobacteria bacterium | reverse complement strand
TGCCGGTATCGCCCACCTGGCCACCGGATTCGGCGTAGAAGGGGGTCTGTCGCAGTACCACCAGGGCCTGCTCACCGGCGCTGATCCTGTCGACCGGCCTGCCGTCGACAAACAGGGCGGTGACCCGGGTGCTGCAGGTGTCGGACTCGTAGCCGAGGAAGGCCTGCTCGGGATCGACCAGACCGGCCGGGACCTCCGGCAAGGCTCCGGCCTCGGCCCCCACGGGGCCGGAGAACTGGCTCGCGGCGCGGGCCCGTTCGCGCTGTCCGGCCATGGCCCGCTCGAATCCCTCGAGGTCCAGCTCCAGCCCCCGCTCGCGGGCGATGTCGGCGGTGAGATCGACCGGGAATCCGTAGGTGTCATAGAGCCTGAACACCTCCTCACCGGGGACGACCCGGCCCTCCAGCCCCCCGATAACCTCCTCCAGCACCTTCAGGCCGGCGTCGAGGGTCTCGCTGAAGCGCTCCTCTTCGCGCTTCAGGACCCGTTCGACCGTCTCCTTCGCCTTGCGCAGGACCGGATAGGCCTCGCCCATCATCTCGTCCAGCGGCACCACAAGGCGGTGGAAGAAGGGGCGGGTGAAACCCAGGCGATGGCCGTGGCGCAGGGCGCGGCGGATGATTCTCCGCAGGACATAGCCACGCCCCTCGTTGGAGGGAACCACCCCGTCGGCGATGATGAAGGCGGCAGAGCGGATGTGGTCGACGATCACCTGCATCGACTTGCGGTCCGGATCCGCCCCCTCCGGCAGCATCGCCTCCAGCGCCACGAGCAGACGGCGGAAGATGTCGGTGTCGTAGTTGCTGTGGACACCCTGCATCACCGCGGCGATCCGTTCCAGTCCCATGCCGGTGTCCACCGAGGGGCGCGGTATGGGATGCAGCTCACCGGATTCGTCGCGGTCGTACTGGGTGAAGACCAGGTTCCAGATCTCCACGTAGCGGTCACCCTCCTGCTCCGGACTGCCTGGTGGTCCGCCGGGGATCTCCGGGCCGTGGTCGTAGAAGATCTCGGTGCAGGGGCCACAGGGCCCGGTCGCGCCCATGGTCCAGAAATTGTCCTTCTCGCCGCAGCGGGAGAAGCGGTCCGGGTCGACCCCGATCTCCTTCAGCCAGATCTCCGCCGCCTCGTCGTCCTCTTCATAGACGGTGACCCAGAGCCGCTCTGCGGGGACCTTCAGTTCGACGGTGAGGAATTCCCAGGCGTAGCGGATCGCCTCGCGCTTGAAGTAGTCGCCGAAGCTGAAGTTGCCCAGCATCTCGAAGAAGGTGTGGTGGCGGGCGGTTTAGCCGACGTTCTCGAGGTCGTTGTGCTTGCCTCCGGCCCGGACGCAGCGCTGACAGCTCACCGCACGGCTGTAGGGCCGGGTCTCCCTGCCGAGGAACACCTCCTTGAACTGGACCATCCCGGCATTGACGAACAGCAGCGTGGGGTCGTTCTCCGGCACCAGCGGACTGGAGGGGACCACCTCGTGCCCGTTGCGGGCGAAATAGTCCAGGAAGGCCTGGCGGATCTCGGCGCTGCTCATGTACGGCTGTGTCACTTCGCTACCTCATCGATGCGTGCGGCCGGGACCCTCCGATCCCGGGTATCCGGAGGCCGCCCATTCATACCGGACGCCGCCGTTCCAGTGCGCGCCAGGCCTGTTCCCGGGTGAATCCGCGGCCCGCGAGGAAACGCAACTGTCTCGCCTTGTCGCGCTGATCGGCAGGGTGGGATGCGCCGAAGCGCCGTTCCCTCGCCGAGGCGGCGATATCGATCCACGAGGGGTCGTCCTGTTCCAGATGGCGCGCCAGCAGCTCCCCATCCACTCCCCTGCGGCGCAGCTCCTCGGCGATCTTCAGGGGTCCCTGGCCGCGCTCGCGGCGGCTGCGGATGAAGGCCTCGACGAAGCGCTCGTCGGAGAGCAGGCGCTCGGCCTCCAGCTCGTCGAGCACCGCTTCCAGCAGCTCTGGATCGGCCCCGACCCGGGCGAGCTTGCCTCCGAGTTCCGCGCGGCTGTGTTCCCGCCGCGCCAGCAGGTCCATCGCCCGGCGGCGCAGGGCGGACCGGTCGCTGCTCAGACCTGGGCCTCCTCCCCTCCCGGGACGGCCTCGGCATCGGCCGGCTCGACCGGCGGCAGGACCTTGCTGCGGATCTCGGCCTCGATACGCCCGGCCATGTCGGGGTTCTCCTTCAGGAACTGGCGCACGTTCTCCTTGCCCTGGCCGATGCGCTCGCCCTGGTAGCTGTACCAGGCCCCCGCCTTGTCCACCACCCCGTGCAGCACACCCAGCTCGATCAGCTCCCCTTCGCGGGAGACGCCCTCGCCGTAGAGGATGTCGAAGCGGGCCTCGCGGAAGGGCGGTGCCACCTTGTTCTTGACCACCTTGACCTTGGTCTCGTTGCCGATCACCTCGTCGCCCTGCTTGATCGCCCCCACCCGGCGGATGTCCAGCCGGACCGAGGAGTAGAACTTCAGGGCGTTGCCGCCGGTGGTGGTCTCCGGGTTGCCGAACATCACCCCGATCTTCATGCGGATCTGGTTGATGAAGATCACCAGGGTGTTGGAACGCTTGATGTTGGCGGTCAGCTTGCGCAGCGCCTGGGACATCAGCCGGGCCTGCAGGCCGACGTGGGAATCGCCCATCTCGCCTTCGATCTCGGCCTTCGGGGTGAGCGCGGCGACCGAGTCGACGACGATCGTGTCCACCGCCCCCGAGCGCACCAGCATGTCGGTGATCTCCAGGGCCTGTTCGCCGGTGTCGGGCTGGGAGACCAGCAGGTCGTCCACGTTGACTCCCAGCTTCTCCGCGTACTGCGGGTCCAGCGCGTGTTCGGCATCGACGAAGGCCGCCGTGCCGCCGCGCTGCTGGGTCTGGGCCACCGCCTGCAGCGCCAGGGTGGTCTTGCCGGAGGACTCCGGCCCGTAGATCTCGACCACCCGCCCGCGCGGCAATCCCCCGATTCCCAGCGCCAGGTCCAGGCCCAGTGAGCCGGTAGGAATCGCCTCCACGTCCCTGACGGCGCCGACATCGCCCATCCGCATCACCGAGCCCTTGCCGAACTGCCGCTCGATCTGGCTCAGGGCCGCGGCCAGCGCCTTTTTCCTGTTCTCGTCCATTTTCACCACCCCGTCTGCGTCTGGTAACTGTTGCCCGGCTGTGTGCGGCACTGGCAGGTGCCGCCGTCTCCCGTGCCTCGCCAGCCACCGGTCCCGCGCGAACAGGACCGGCAAAATCCGGCTTTTCGATCTGCAGGATTATCCCACAATTACCCGGAAGTGTCCCCGCCCTCCTCGCCGGGCGGCACCAGCGGCCAGCGCTCCAGCACCCGGTATTCGGCGCCGTTGCCGCCATCGGCCGACTCGACCAGGACGAAGTCGCGAACCGGCCATTCGAGTACCGGATCCAGGCGCAGGGGGAAGGGCTGGCGCAGCTTGCGCAGGACCGTCAGATGGGGCACGTAGGGGCGTTCATCCGTCTCCAGGCCGCAGCCCCGCGCGGCGCTGTCGAGTTCCTCCTGCAGGCGCGTCAGGGCATCCGGCACCCTGGCGACGCCGACCCAGCCGACCTGCGGCCGCCGCCACCAGCCACCGTGGTCCAGGGTGAGCACGAAGGGCTGGCCGCGCAACCTTCCGGCGGCCTCCCGCAGGCAGGCCAGCTGCCCCGCCTCCAGCGGGCCCAGATAGACCAGGGTGATGTGATAGTTGGACGGCGGCACCCGGCGCGCGCGCACACCCTTGCCGGCCCTGCGCAGCCATTGTTCCAGTGCCTCCCGCAGCTCGCCGCCCGGCCACAGGGCGAAGAAATAGCGGCTGGCCATCAGGGCGCCCCTCCCGCCCGGGCGACGAGACCTTCGAGCGCGGCCCTCACCGCCTGTTCGCGCACCCCTGAGCGGTCACCCCCGAAACGGAACCGCCTGGCCACCGGGTCGCCCTCCCCGGCCCACGCGATCCAGACGGTACCGACCGGCTTGTCCGGAGTGCCGCCGCCGGGACCTGCGATGCCGGTGATCGCCACCGAGAGACGGGCGGCGCTGTGTCGCAGCGCGCCGGCGGCCATCTCCAGGGCCACCGCCTCGCTCACCGCCCCGTGCCTCTCGAGCGTCGCCGCGGCCACCCCGAGCATCTCCATCTTGGCCCGGTTGGAATAGGTGACGAAGCCACGGTCGAACCAGCCGGAGCTGCCGGGCACCTCGGTCACCGCCTTCGCCAGCCCACCGCCGGTGCAGGATTCCGCGGTGGCCAGCAGGGCGTGCCGCTCCAGCAGCAGCCGCCCCAGTCGCTCGGCCAGCGGGTAGTGCGGATCGGGCCGGCTCATCACCGCCTCACCGGCGCCGGCGGAAGAATTCGCGCAGCAGTCCGGCCGCCGCCCCGGCCAGCAGGCCGCCGTCCACCAGGACCCGGTGATTGAGCCGGTCGCTGCCGAGCACCTCGAACACGCTGCCGGCGGCGCCCCCCTTCGGGTCGGCGGCAGCGTAGACCACCCGCGCGACGCGGGCGTGGATGATGGCCCCGGCGCACATCACGCAGGGCTCCAGGGTGACATAGAGGGTAGTGCCGGGGAGCCGGTAGTTGCCGAGGGTGGCGGCGCCGGCCCGCAGGGCAAGGACCTCGGCGTGGGCGGTGGGGTCGCGGCTGGCGATGGGCCGGTTCCAGCCCTCGCCGATCACCTGTCCCTGCTTCACCAGGAGGGCCCCGACCGGGACCTCACCCTCCGCTTCGGCCCGGCGCGCGAGTTCCAGCGCCCAGCGCATGTAGCGCAGGTCCCCCTCTGCTCCTGGCCGATCCACCATCGATCGATTATCCTCCGCCAAGGCCCTGTTCATCGCTGTCCACCCATGCTCCAGTCGATCTATTTTACCCTGACCGCGATCCTCCTCTATCTGCTGGCCGACTGGATCCTGGTTCGCATCGAGCAGCGGCGCGGGGAGCTGCTGCCCCACCGCAACCTCGTCTTCTTCGTCCTCCTGCTGGGGCTGGCCGTGGGCACCTTCGCCCTGATCCGCCATTTCACCGGCCAGGCCTAGCCCTGCCGGCGCCTGTGGCGGCGACCGCATCCTCAATTGATCCAGATCAAGGCCGCGACATTCTGCCTCACCTAGACTTGCCGACAGAACAGTATCCGGCCAGTCTGACCGGCAAGTGGGGACAGTAGATACCAACAGGTGACGCGGTCCGGACCGTAGCCACACCCAAGGAGGAGAGAAGTGATGAGCACGACACCCGAAGAGGCGGGGCGCGGTGCCCCGGAGAAGATACCGGTGATGCAGCAACTCCTGGACAACCCGTTCCTGCTGCTGTTTCTCGGCGTGACCATTCCCGCCGTCCTCTACGTGATCTGGGGGGTGATGGAGATCGTCACCATCCCGATAGCCAACTGAAGGGGGGATCGCAACCATGGCTCTCACACCTCCCGATCAGGCCCTCTGGTGGAAGCGGCCCCTCTCGCGGGCGGAGCTGGGCTGGATCACCATCGCCTTCCTCTGGGGCCTGTTCATGTTCTTCTTCATGATCTACTGGCACGGGGCGGGCAAGCAGAACCTCTCCAACGAGGCCTACCGGATCTCGGCCGAGAAGTTCACCGCCAGGACCCAGGCGATGGTGGACAAATACAAGGTGCGTGACTACGAGACCAAACAGGGCGTCAAGATCCCGGTGGTCCACCCGCCGGCCGGAGAGGACGTCTATCTCATTGGCCGCCTGTGGCAGTGGTGGCCGATCCTGGAGCTGGAGAAGGACCAGAGCTACCGGCTCCACATCTCCTCTCTCGACTGGCTGCACGGCTTCTCGCTGCAGCCGGTGAACATCAATATCGAGATCCATCCCGGGTACGAGATCGTGTTGACGGTGACCCCCGATACCTCCGGTGAATTCACCATCGTCTGTAACGAATACTGCGGGATCGGGCATCACACCATGCTCGGCAAGATCTTCGTGGTGGAACAATAGGGGGAACGAGAAATGGCCAACACCGAACAATTCCGCACCTGTCCCGCCACCGGGCTCAAGGTCCATCTGCCGGCCGAACGGCTGATCAAGGCCAATGCCGTGGCCGCCGTGCTCTTCCTGGCCATCGGCGGCCTGTTCGGCCTGGGGGTTGCCCTCACCCGCTGGCCGGCGGTCCACCTGCTGCCCGCCGACTGGTTCTACCTGGCGCTGACCGCGCACGGGCTGGACGTACTGGTGGTCTGGATCATCTTCTTCGAGGTGGCCCTGCTCTATTTCGCCTCGGCGATCCTGCTCAACTCGAGGCTGGCGACGCCGAAGATGGCCTGGGCGGCCTTCGCCCTGATGCTGGTGGGCGCCGCGGTGACCAACGTGGCGGTGCTGCAGGGGACCTCCTCGGTGATGTTCACCTCCTACGCGCCGATGCAGGCGACCCCGATGTACTACGCGGGCATCGTCCTGTTCGCGGTGGGGGCGCTGATCGCCTGCTTCATCTTCTTCGGCACTCTGGTGGTGGCGAAGCAGGAGCGCACCTATGAGGGCTCGATCCCGCTGGTGACCTTCGGCGCGATGACCGCGGCCATCATCGCCGTGTTCACCATCGCCTCCGGCGCGATCATCCTCATCCCCACCCTGCTCTGGTCGCTGGGGCTGGTGAGTCACATCGACAGCCTGATGTACCGCACGGTCTTCTGGGCCTTCGGCCACTCGTCGCAGCAGATCAACGTGGCCGCCCACGTGTCGGTCTGGTACGCGGTGGGGGCGCTGGTGCTGGGCGCCAAGCCCCTCTCGGAGAAGGTCAGCCGGGGCGCCTTCCTGCTCTACATCCTGTTCCTGCAACTCGCCAGCGCCCACCATCTGCTGGTCGACCCGGGCATCAGCTCGGAGTGGAAGGTGTTCAATACCAGCTATGCCATCTATCTGGCGGTATTGGGCAGCATGATCCACGGCATGAGCGTGCCGGGGGCGATGGAGGCGGCACAGCGCCGGCACGGCTACACCAACGGCCTGTTCGAGTGGCTGCGCAAGGCCCCCTGGGGCAATCCCGCCTTCTCCGGGATGTTCCTCTCGGTCATCTTCTTCGGCTTCCTCGGCGGGATCTCCGGGGTGGTGATGGGAACCGAGCAGATCAACCTCATCATCCACAACACCCTCTACGTGCCGGGCCACTTCCACGGCACCGTGGTGGCGGGCACCACCCTGGCCTTCATGGCCATCACCTATCTGGTCGTCCCGCTGATCTTCCGGAAGGACCTGGTGCTCAAGGGCTGGGCCCGGCTGCAGCCCTATCTCTTCGGGATCGGGGCCGCGGGGATCTCCCTGTTCATGATGGGTGCCGGCACCCTGGGCGTCTCCCGGCGCCACTGGGACATCACCTTCTCCGACGCCCCCCTGCCCTTCGACTATCCGGGAGCGGCCTTCCTGATGATGGGCCTGAACGGCATCTTCGCCATCCTGGCGAGCATCGGCGGGATCATGTTCATCGTGGTCATCGTCGGCTCGATCCTGTTCGGCAAGCCGGCCGGCGAGCAGACCTTCAAGGAGCTGCTGTTCACCGGCGAGGCCTCCGCGGTCGGGAAGCACGGCAGCGAAGAGCATCCGAAGGTCCCCGGCACCCTGGCCCTGGTGGCGGTGTTCTTCGTCTCCTTCGTGCTCTACTACTTCGTCAACTGGAAGTACCTGTCCGAGATCTGGCCCCTGCGCTGATTGCATGGATCGGATAGGGACGAATAAGAGACGGGGCAAATGGCAGAGGGTGGGCAGCCTGGTGCTGTCCACCCTTTTTCTGTGCCTTCCCCGCGCCGGGGCCGCAACGGAAGGAATGGCGGGACACGACCCGGGCGCCGAGCACATGGCCGGCGGGATCGACCGCAAAGCGGCCCTGGCCTACAGCCAGGCGGCCATCGGACATCCACTCGGCGACTACCGCCTGATCGACAGCGACGGGAACCCCGTCCAGCTGGCGGACTTCAGGGGCCGGCCGCTGATCCTCAGCCTGGTCTATACCAGCTGCCACCATGTCTGCCCCATGCTCACCACCCATCTCAAGGGGGTGGTGGAGATGGCCCGCGACCTCTTCGGTGAGGAGGGATTCACCGTCGCCACCATCGGCTTCGACACGCCGGTGGATACCCCCCGGCGGATGGCGGAATTCGCCCATGCCCGCGGCATCGACGACCCGGGCTGGCACTTCCTCAGCGCCGATGCGGAGACGATCCGCCGCCTGGCCGCCGACACCGGCTTCCTGTACCAGCCCTCGCCCAGGGGTTTCGACCACCTGGCCCAGATCACCCTGGTGGATGCCCGCGGGGTGGTCCACCAGCAGGTCTACGGGGCCGATTTCGAACCCCCCAGGCTGATCGAGCCGCTCAAGGAGCTGGTCTACGGGACCCCCTCACGGGCGACCGAGCCATCGGGCTGGCTCAACCGGGTCCGTCTGTTCTGCACCCTGTACGACCCGGCCAGCGGCCGCTACCGCTTCGATTATTCGATCTTCATCGGTATCCTCGTCGGGCTGATGAGCCTGGGAGCGATTGCGGTCTTCATCTTCCGTTCCTGGCGCGAGACCCGGGGATCGGCCTGAAAATACCGGGCAAACCCACACACCTGGAACCCGACACGGCGAGATGGCACTGAAACGCACAATGCGGCTTCTGTTCGAGCGGGCCGAATACCTGTTCGACGGGATCTTCACCCCGCGCTGGAACCCCTTCCTGAATCTGGGCGCCCTGGGCTGGTTCTACTACTGGATCGTGGTGGTCAGCGGGATCTATCTCTATATCTTCTTCGATACGGGGGTGACCCAGGCCTACGCCTCGCTGGAGTGGCTGACCCACGAGCAGTGGTATCTGGGCGGGGTAATGCGCAGCCTCCATCGCTACGCCTCCGACGCCATGGTGGTGATGGTGCTGCTGCACCTGGCGCGGGAATTCAGCATGGACCGCTACCACGGCCCGCGCTGGTTCGCCTGGTTCACCGGCACCCCCATGCTCTGGCTCCTGTTCGCAGCCGGTATCACCGGCTACTGGATGGTGTGGGACACCCTGGCCCAGTACGTGGCCCTGACCACATCGGAGTGGCTCGACACCCTGCCCATCTTCGGCGAATCGATCGCCCGCAACTTCCTCAGCGACAAGACCCTCAACGGCAGGTTCTTCACCCTGATGGTCTTCATCCACATCGCCGTGCCGATCATCCTGCTGTTCATCATGTGGATCCACATCAAGCGCCATGCCCATCCGCGGGTCAATCCGCCCCGCGGGCTGGCCTTCGGCACCATGGCCATGATGCTGGCCCTCTCCTTCGCCAAGCCCGCCGTTTCCCATCCCCCGGCCGACCTCACCCGGGTACCGGCCGAGGTGGGCCTGGACTGGTTCTACATGGCCATCTACCCCCTGCTCGACCGGTTCCCCGGGCAGATGATGTGGCTGGTGCTGTTCCTCCTCACCCTGCTCCTGATGGCCCTGCCCTGGCTGCCACCCGGACGCCGCTCCCCGGTGGCCGTGGTCAGTCTGGAGAACTGCAACGGTTGTGGCCGCTGCGCCGCCGACTGTCCCTTCAGCGCCGTCTCCATGGAGCCCCGCTCGGATGGCAGCGCCTATACCTGGGAAGCGGTGGTGGACGAGGCACACTGCGTCAGCTGCGGGATCTGCGCCGGCGCCTGCCCCACCTCCATGCCCCACCGGCGGGGCAGCGAGCTGGTCCCCGGGATCGACCTGCCCGAGCTGACCATGGCCGAACTGCGCGACCGCACCGAGGCCGCCGCGGCAACCCTGGCGGGTGACGCGCGGGTCATCGTCTTCGGCTGCCGCTGCGGGGCCGATCTCGGGAGTCTGCAGATGCCCGGGGTGGCCACGGTGGAACTGATCTGCATCGGCATGCTGCCCCCGGTCTTCATCGATTACGTGATCTCCCGCAATCTTGCCGACGGCGTCTTCCTCACCGGCTGCCGCGAGGGTGACTGCTTCTACCGCCTCGGCATCGACTGGACCGAACAGCGGCTGGCCCGGAAGCGGGACCCCCGTCTGCGCAGCAGGGTCCCGCTCGAGCGCATCGACCGCTTCTGGGCCGGGCTGGCCAAGGGAGAAGAACTCAAGCGGCGTATCGGGGACCTGCAGGACCGGCTGCGGGAGCTGGGTCCCTACAGAAGGGAGCGCCGGGCCCTGACCGCGCAGGCAGAGGAGGCGGACCATGCCCCGACTGCCTGAGACGCGTACTCTGCTGCTGCAGGTCCTGGCCTACGGCCTGTTCGCGCTGATGCTCGGCTATTTCTCCAACCGGCCGGTCTACAGCCGCCTGGACCCGGGACAGGCGCTCATCACCCTCAGCTTCAACCACGCCGGGCAACGGCTTGAGGAGTGCCGGCGCTACACCCAGGAGGAGCTGAACCGGCTGGCCCCCAACATGCGCAGGCCGATGTCCTGCAGTCGGGAGCGGGTCCCGGTTCACATCGAGATCCTGCTGGACGACCGCCTCGTGCTGAGCAAGGACTTCCCCCCCACCGGGCTGGCGGGGGATGCCGCCTCGGTCATCTACTACAAGGTGACCGTCCCTGCGGGCCGGCATCATCTCCGCCTGCGGATGCGTGACAATCGCGAGGGGAAGGGCTTCGACTGGGAGCGGGAGGCCCGGGTCGAGCTCGACGAGGCAGAGAACTTCGTCATCGACTTCCGGGAGGAACAGGGCGGCTTCATCTTCCTCAACGAGAACGGGGGCACCGATTCATGAGCCTGATCCGGTGGAAACCCGAATACAGCGTCGGCGTGCCGGATGTCGACCACGAGCACCAGGAGCTGATCCGGGAGATAAACCAACTGCACGGGCAGCTGGAGGAGAACGATCGCGGCTCCGTGGCGGAAGCCCTGGGCCAGATCTACAACCTGGTCGCGGCCCACTTCGCCCTGGAGGAACGGGTGATGCAGATGAACGACTACCCCGGGTACGAGGCGCACAAGGAGGACCACGAGCGGCTGCTGGACGAGATCGCCGACCTCATGGACGAGGCGGAGATGGGGGGTGAGTACGACCCGGAGGAACTCTCCCGGCGCCTGGACGCATGGTTCGGGAAGCACTTCAGCACCTTCGACGCCCGTCTCCACGGCCGCCTGCGCGGCCACGGCTGAACCCCGCCCCCGCTCGACCCCGACAGGCGGATGCGGGAGGCCGGTGAAGGCCTGCCATTCCTTCGCGCTGCCGGACCGGAGCCGTGACCGGCGGTTTGTGATCCATGCGGGTTGAACGACCCCCGCCAATGATCCCGCCACCCATCCACGTGTGGACAGGGGACTTCCGATCTTCCGAAGTCCCCTATAATGAACGTTCCTGCATCAGGGGGGGCCGCGAATGACGAGCAGCGAACTGCCGCCGGAACGACTGCACCACGGTTGTGACCCGGAGGACTTTCCCTTCAGCACCACGGAAGAGCTGGAGGAGATACCACTCGATCTGGGCCAGGAACGGGCCCGGCGCGCCCTGCACTTCGGTATCGAGGTGGAGCGCGAGGGCTTCAACGTCTTCGCCCTGGGACCGGACGGCATCGGCAAGCACAGCACGGTACAGGCCCTGCTGGAGGAGCGGGCCAGGATGCGTCCGCCACCTCCGGACTGGGTCTATGTGTACGATTTCGACCAGCCCCGCCGTCCCCGCGCCCTGAAATTGCCGGCGGGGCAGGGCGCCCGCTTCCACAAGGACATGGACCAGCTCATCGAGGACCTGCGCAGCGCCCTGCCGGCCGCCTTCGAGAGTGAGCACTACAAGCGCCGCACCGAGGAGCTGGAGGAGGAACTCAAGCGGCGCCAGGCCCAGGCCATCAAGGCACTCGGCGAGGAAGCCAGGATGCACGGCCTGATGCTGATCGAGACCCCGACGGGCTTCGTCTTCGCGCCCATGGGGGAGAACGAGGAGGTGCTCAGCCCGGAGGAATTCAACAAGCTGCCCGAAGAGCGCCAGAAGGCGATCGAGGCGGCGGCGGGCGAACTCAACGACAGGCTCAGGGAGGTGCTGCGCCAGATGCCGCTCTGGCGCAAGGAGATGCTGGAGAAGGTCCGTCAGCTCAACCGCGAGATCGCCGAGGTCGCGGTCAATCACCTGATCCTGGAGCTGCGCCAGCGCTATCTCGAGGTCCCCGGCCTGCCGGAACACCTGGACCGGATCAGGCAGGACGTGATCGACAACGTGCCGCAGTTCATCCAGGGCGAGACCGCCCCCTCGCTGCCATTGCCCCTGGCCCCGCCCGATCCCTACTCCCGCTACCGGGTCAACCTGCTGGTCTCCAACGAGGAGCTGGAAGGGGCGCCGGTGGTCTATGAGGACCTGCCCAACCACGCCAACCTGATCGGCCGCAGCGAGTACCAGGCCCAGATGGGCACCCTGGTGACCGACTTCACCCTGATCCGCCCCGGCGCCCTGCACCGCGCCAACGGCGGCTACCTGCTGCTGGACGCGCGCAAGCTGCTGCTCCAGCCCTACGCCTGGGACCTGCTCAAGCGCACCCTGAAGGCGGGCGAGATCCGGATCGAGCCGCTGGAGAAGACCCTGAGCCTGATCAGCACCGTCTCCCTGGAGCCGGAGCCCATCCCCCTGGACCTCAAGTTGGTCCTGCTGGGTGACCGCCTCCTCTACTACCTGCTGTGCGAGCTGGACCCCGAGTTCGCCGATCTGTTCAAGGTGGCCGCCGACTTCGAGGAGCGCATCGACCGCACCCCTGAGCAGAGCCGGCTCTATGCCCGCCTGATCGGCACCCTGGCCCGCCGCGACGGGCTGCGGCCACTGGACCGCGAGGCGGTGATGCGCACCATCGAGCACAGCGCCCGCCTCGCCGGGGACGGGAAGAAGCTGAGCACCGAGCTGCGCGCCATCGGCGACCTCCTGGTCGAGGCTGACCACTGGGCCGGTGCAGAGGACGTAAGCGCCATCGGCGCGCGGCACGTCCAGCGGGCCATCACGGAGCGCGAGCGGCGCCTCGACCGCCTGCGCCAGCAGTCGCTGGAGCAGATCGAGCGCGGCGTCGTGATCATCGACACCGCGGGCGAGCGGCGCGGCTGCATCAACGGCCTCTCGGTACTGGAACTGGGCGGCTACGCCTTCGGTCGCCCGTCCCGGATCACCGCCACCTGCCGCCTCGGCGACGGCGAGGTGCTGGACATCGAGCGCGAGACCGAGCTGGGCGGCCCCATCCACAGCAAGGGGGTCTTCATCCTCTCCGGCTTTCTCTCCGCCCGCTACGCCGCCAGCGTGCCCCTGTCGATGTCCGCCAGCCTGGTGTTCGAACAGTCCTATGGCGGGGTGGAGGGGGACTCCGCCTCCCTGGCCGAGCTGTGCGCCCTCATCTCGGAACTCTCCGGCTGCCCCATCCGCCAGTGTCTCGCCGTCACCGGATCGGTCAACCAGCAGGGCGAGGTGCAACCCATCGGCGGGGTCAACGAGAAGATCGAGGGGTTCTTCGAGGTCTGCCGCCGGCGCGGCCTCGACGGCAGCCACGGCGTCATCATCCCCACCCGCAACGTCGATCACCTGATGCTGCGCCGGGAAGTGGTCGATGCCGTGGCCGCGGGGAAATTTCACATCCATGCGGTGGACACGGTCGACCAGGCCCTGGAACTGCTCACCGGCCAGCCGGCCGGGGCGGCCGACGAGGAGGGCAACTTCCCGCCGGATACGGTCAACGGCAGGGCCCAGCAGCGACTGCTGGACTTCGCCCTCATCCGTCAGAGTTTCTCCGCCGGGAAACTGCTGGCAGCAGGGCAGAAGGAGGAGCAGAAGGGCGGCAACGGGGACGGCACCGATGGCGACTGAACGAATCGTCATCGCCCTGGACCTGGACACCGGCGCCCGTCCCGCGCTGGAGCTTGCCGCCACCCTCGCCGCCCTGCTCGATCGCGAGCTGGAGGCGCTGTTCGTGCAGGACCAGGACCTGCTCAACCTCGCCGCGCTGCCCTTCGTGAGCGAGATCGACCGCCTCTCCGGCGTCAGCCGTCACCTCGATCCGGGTACCCTCGAGG
>RFJX01000074.1 GCA_003694425.1 Gammaproteobacteria bacterium | reverse complement strand
GTTCATGCCCTGCTGCACCACGCACCAGCGGCCGTCTTTCGTGAAGAAGAAGCTGTGGTGGTAGAGCTGGTAGCCGTCCTGCAGGGCGGTGTTGTCCACCTTGGCGGAGAGGCGGCTGGCCCGCACCAGCGGCGCCGGGTCCAGCCCGGTGCGTTCGCCGGCCTGTTCGATCTGGAGCGGGGTCTTGCGCGAGGCGGCCCCCTTGCCGCCGGCCGCGTAGAGGCCGAGGTCCGCCTCCAGGCCCCGGATCCCCTCCTTCAGGGCCCCGCAGGCGGTGGTGGTCAGGCCGCTGGAGTGCCAGTCGAAGCCGAGCACGCAGCCGAAGGCCTGGAACCAGAAGGGGTCGGAGAGGCGGCGCAGCAGCTCGTCGGAGCCGTGTTCCGCCACCACGTGGCAGGCGATCTCGCGGGCCAGCGGCACCATGCGGCTGAACAGCCAGCGCGGGGCCCTGCCGTTGTGCAGGGGGAGGTTGGCGATACCGGTGCGCATGGACGAGTCTTCAGAGTAATCCGTGGTCCGAGGGAGCGGCTCCCCCGGTAGCATGCTGCGTCCTTTGCGATCTCAGCGCAAGCGCAGGAATCCATCTGGAGCGAGCGCGGTGGCCAGCATCACCTCGTTGATGTCGCGGTGCTCCGTCCAGGTGGGGGCCTCGCGGTTCACCTCCTGCAGCCAGAAGCCCTCGATCTCCCGCGCCAGCGGCAGGAAACGGGCCAGGGCCTCGAGCAGGTCCCGCTCCTGCGGGTCCGTCGCGGCGGTTTCCCGCGCTTCCCCCCGCATGCGCGCCACGGCGTGCAGGCCGATGGCGAGCCCCAGCTCGCGGAAGCCGAGGCGATACGCGGCCGGCTGGCGCAGTTCGCCGGCGGCGGCGTAGTAGCGCAGCCCGGCGAAGGCGGCCTCCAGGATGCGGGCCGCCAGCCGGGGATCGGCCGAAGCCCCCTGTGCCCGGAGCTGGTGCAGGCGGTAGGCGTCGGTCAGCAGGCCGCCGAGACCCAGCGGGTCACCTGTCTCCAGGGCGCCGGCGGCGACCATCGTGGCGTAGTCCTTCAGGGCCGCGTCCAGCTCCGGTTGCGGCGCATCGCCCAGGGCGTGGGCGGTGGCGATGAGCTGGAGGGTGGTGAGATAGCCGTCCAGCGGGTCGTGCTGGCCCATGGAGGGGACCTGGGGCCGGGTCAGGTCGATACTCATCTTCCAGTACATCTTCGGCGCCCTGCCGGGACGGCGGTAGACGAAGGCGCGGTGGGCGGTGATGGCCAGCTCCCGGGCCCAGCGGCTGTATCTCACCTCACCGGTGGCGCGGGCGGCCTGGTCCAGGGCGTGCATCCATTTCGTCAGGTAGTGGAAGTACTGGCCGTCGCGCTCCCACTCCAGGCGCTCGTCGAAGGGCTCGTCGGGCCCGCGCTCGGGCAGCGGCTTGCCGATGCGCAGGCCGCCCCGGGTCGGATGTTCCCTGGCCTTGTCATCGGGCAGCCCGCTGAGCCAGCCCTGCCGGTCGTCGTCGGGCCGGTGCCGGCCCAGGACTTCATGGACCTGGTCGATGAGACGCAGGGCCCGCTCCCTGAAGCGCGCCTCGCCGGTGGCCCGGGCCAGCCCGAGGTCGTTGCAGACGGCGAAGGCGTCGGTCCAGAGATAGCGCCGGGGCGGCGCCTCGCCCTCCACTCCGGTGCGCCGGGCGAAGGCGTCCATGAGGGCGATGGCCTGTTGCAGACGGTCTGGTTCCATGGGGCTCACCTCATCCCGGCCGGATGCCGGCGTCCAGGCCTGCAGCAGGGTCAGCAGGAGGATGATTCTCGGCGCGGCTCCCATCCGGCCCGGTTCCCGGTTGATCTGGTGGCTGATGCCATCATAGATGAGGTGAGGAATGGCAGAAAGCAAGGACCGGCACATGAGCAGGCGCAGCGCAGGGATCCTGATGTACCGCTACCGGGATGGCGAACCGGAGGTGCTGCTGGTGCACCCCGGAGGACCCTTCTGGGCCCACCGGGACGAAGGTGCCTGGTCGGTCCCCAAGGGGCTCTACGAAGAGGGCGAGACCCCGCTGGAGGCGGCCCGGCGCGAGTTCGAGGAGGAGACCGGCTTCCCGGTCGCCGGGGAGTTCGTCGATCTGGGCGAGCTGAAGCTGCCCAGCGGCAAGCGGCTGCGCGTCTGGGCGGTGGAGGGGGATCTGGATGCGGAGCGGATCCGCAGCAACACCTTCGAGATGGAGTGGCCGAGGGGGTCGGGCCGGCTGATCGAGGTGCCGGAGGTGGATCGCGGGGCCTGGTTCGATCCGGAGGAGGCACGTCGCCGGATCGCTCCCGGTCAGCTACCCTTTCTGGAGCGGTTGCTGGAGATCCTGCGGCGGAGGGGCCGGGATGACGGGAACGGTTAACGCGACGGGTGCCACGGCCCAGGTGCCACCGATCAACCGGCAGGTGGCGGAGAAGCTGCGGGAGATGGCCGACCTGATCTCGCAGCAGGGCGGCAACCCGTTCCGGGTGGGCGCCTACCGGCGCGCCGCCCGCACCGTGGAGACCCTCACCGAGGACCTGCGCGAGCGGGTGGCCGAGGGCGGGCCCCAGGCGCTCGAATCCCTGCCCGGGATCGGCCGCGGCATCGCCACCGCCATCGACGAGATCCTGCGTACCGGGCGCTGGTCCCAGCTCGAGCGGCTGCGCGGGACGCTGGATCCGGTGAAGCTTTTCCAGACGGTGCCCGGGATCGGCCCGGAGCTGGCGCGCAGGATCCACGACCAGCTCCACATCGACACCCTGGAGGCGCTGGAACTGGCCGCCCACGACGGGCGGCTGGAGCAGGTGGAGGGGATCGGCCCGCGCCGGGCGGCCGTGATCCGCGGCCTGCTGGCGGAGATGCTGGGCCGGGTGCGGGGGAGCCGGCCCCGTGAGGCAGGGGAGGGGCCCGATGTCGGCCTGCTGCTGGAGGTGGACCGGGAGTACCGGGAGAAGGCAGAGGCGGGACTGCTGCCGAAGATCGCGCCGCGGCGGTTCAACCCTGAAGGCGAGGCCTGGCTGCCGGTCCTGCATACCCGGCGCAATGGCTGGCACTTCACCGCCATGTACTCCAACACCGCCCGGGCCCATGAGCTGGGGCGGACCCGCGACTGGGTGGTGATCTACTTCTACGACGACCATCAGGTGGAAGGCCAGCACACGGTGGTCACCGAGACCCGCGGCCCGCTGGCCGGCCGCCGGGTGGTGAGGGGGCGGGAGGCCGAGTGCATGGCCTGGTACGCGCGGCAGGCCGGGCGCCTGCCGGAGAGGGAGGAGAGCGAACGATGAGACTCTATCTGGCACAGCATGGCGAGGCCCTGCCGAAGGAGCAGGACCCGGAGCGGCCGTTGAGCGGGAAGGGCCGGGCGGAGGTGGAACGCATGGCCCGCTTCCTCGGCGCCGCCGGGGTGCGGGCGCAGCGGGTGATCCACAGCGGCAAGGCGCGGGCGGAGCAGACCGCGGCCCTGCTGGCGCAGGCCATCGCCCCCGGGGTGGAGGCGGAGGTGAGCGGGCTGATCAATCCAGACGACCCGCCCGAGGCCTTCGACTGGCAGTCCGATGCCTGGGATCGCGACACCCTGGTGGTGGGCCATCTGCCCTTCATGGCGCGGCTCGCCTCGCACCTCCTCATCCAGGACGAGGACCGCATCCTCACCGGGTTCAGACCGGGAACGGTGCTCTGCCTGGAGAAGGAGGAGCCGGGTGACTGGCGTATCGCCTGGATGGTGCGCCCGGAACTGCTCGGCTGAGGCCGTCCCGGCCAGGCGGCAGGACCCCGGGCATCACGAGGGAGACGCCGCTGCCGCCGCGACCCTGGCGGTGAGGGGGCCGATTGCGGAGGCGGGTACCTGGAGCCAGACCTTCAGGGCGCCGTTGCCGGGCGTCTCCTGGAGCACCTCGAGCAGGGTCTGAAGGCTGCGCGCGGGGGTCAGGCCGCCATGCCGGCTGCCGAGGAGGGGCAGGGCGAGGGTGCGCAACCTCCGGTCGGCCGCCGCCGCCAGGGCCCGCATGGATGCCTGCCGCACCCACTCCTGGCGACATATCGGCTCCTGTTCGAGATCGACCACGATCGCCTCCCAGCGGCGTCCGCGGATGAGCAGGGTGCCCGGCCTCTGCGGCCGCTGGCCGATCAGGTCGGTCATCACCCTGACCGGGTGTTCCTCCATCGGCGGGAGCCGGACCGGGGCGCTCAGGACCCGCCAGGTGTCTTCCTCGAGCAGGAAGGCCTGAACCGGAAAGGGGGGCTCTGTCCGGGGAGAAACGACCACGGAGAAGTCGCCGATCCGCCACTGCCGGCCCCTGAGACCGGGGAGGAGCGTGAGGGTGGTGGACGCCAACGCTACCGGCCCCGTTCAGCCCTCCATCGCCTCGATCAGATTCTCGATGTCCAGTGCCAGGGCATCCCAGACTGCCATCGGTCCGGCCGACTCGATCTCCTGCTCCTGCCAGTCGGACAGGGGACGCCGCTTCTCCTCGCCCAGCCTGGCCGCCTGTTCGTCACGCCGGCGGCGCAGCTCGGCGACCTCCGCCTCCCGTGCGGCATCTCCGCGGGCCGCCGCTTCGGCCCGCGCCAGCAGCTCGTCGATGCGCTTCAGACGGGCGTCCTGGCTGCGGATGTGCTGTTCGACGAGTTGATCGATGGTGTTCATGTGTTCACTCCTCTGGCGAATGGGAAGGTCGGGATCCGGTTGTTGCTGCGTGATACGAAAAGAATGAGGGTGGTGGGGCCGGGGGTCAAGGGTGGAGGATGCCGGCTGTCAGTGGTCGCTCAGTTGGAGTGTTGGTTATAAGCTGGCGGGAGTGAGCGGTTTTCAGTTATCAGTTATCAGTTGTCGGTTGTCAGTAGTCAGTAGTCAGTAGTCAGTTTTCAGTCATCGGTTGGGGGGGCTCTTGAAC
>RFJX01000073.1 GCA_003694425.1 Gammaproteobacteria bacterium | reverse complement strand
GCGGAGGCGGTGAGCGGGCCGGACGAGGAGCAGGTCGCCGACGAGGATATCGATGCCCTGCTCGAGGCGCTTGACGGCAAGGAGGAGGAGGACGAGGCCGAGGCCACCGGAAAGGAGGAGGGCAAGGAGCTGAAGCTGGACATCGACCTCAGCGGGACCGTTCCCCCATCCGGGTGACGCTCTCTGCCATCCCGGGATGGCTGAGAAGGCCGTTTTCCAACAGCCCGATGATGCGGGATAATCACCCCTTCGCCTGGCTGCCTGGAGATTGAAGACGGTGGAACGCCTCAAGGCTCGCATCCGCGACATCCCCGATTTCCCCCAGCCCGGGGTTGTGTTCAAGGACATCACCCCGCTGATGCGGGATCCGGCCGCACTCCGGCTGGCCGTGCACCAGCTGCTGCACCCCTTTCTGGGCGAGCAAATCACCGCGGTGGCAGGGATGGAGGCACGCGGCTTCGTGTTCGGCGCACTGGTGGCGTGGGAGCTGGGCGTGGGCTTCGTCCCGCTGCGCAAGCCGGGCAAGCTGCCCTACGAGGTCCATTCGGTCTCCTACGACCTGGAATACGGCAGCAATACCCTGGAGGCCCACACCGACGCCCTGACCGGCGAGGACCGGGTGCTGCTGATCGACGACCTGCTGGCCACGGGCGGCACCGCCGCCGCCAGCTGCGAACTGGTCGAGCGCCTGGGGGCGGAGGTCGCCGGCTGCGCCTTCGTCGTCGAACTGGACTTCCTCGGCGGCCGCCAGCGCCTGCGCGACTACCGCATCCATTCCCTGGTCCACTACTGAAAATGCGCACCACGGAGACACGGAGGGCACGGAGAGTCATCTGATTCGGGGGGCTCGGTCCGGCATTGTGCCCGGCCGTTCAGGAACGATCACTGACACCTCGTGGTTTCAGCAACTGCGGTATGCAGGATTCCCGGTTCTGCCGGCTGATGGTTCAATACATTGTGCCCACTCAAGGAGATATCCATTGAACCTTCATGCAGGCATCTCCGTGCCCTCCGTGTCTCCGTGGTGAGGCCTACTGGGTGATCAGCTCGTCGCCGATGACCAGGATGGTGGCGGTCTGGTTGTAGTGGCCGAGGGAACCGCCGCGGGTCATGCCCTGTTCGCCGAAGGTGTTGAAGCCGATGAGGGCGGTGTCCTCCCCGCATACCTCCCGGACGATGGCCAGGTCATCCACCTCCAGGCGGCATTTGAGCAGGTGGCGCAGGATGCAGTTGAAGACGATCACCGCGGCGACCCGCTTCGGCCTGCCGGCATCGGCCATCGCCTTCTCCAGGGTCTTCTTGAAGCTGGCGATGGCGTAGCCCCGGTCGGACTGCATGTACCGCAGATAGGCGCCCTCCGGGATCTCGGCGAGGAAGCCGATGCTGCCGTCCTCGTTGACCGCGGCCGCGCTCTTGATGGTGTATTCGCCGAACACGTCCGATGACTTGATGCCGAACGGGTGCTGGGCGAAGGTGTCGAAGTCCAGCTCGTCCGAGCCGATCAGGTTGCGCAACACCTCCACCGCCGGCCTGCGATCCAGCTCATACACGGTGCGGCCAGAGGCCCGCGTCACCACCGCCCCCTTGTTGCTGGGGAAGTAGGGGTGGCCCATCGCGGTACCCATCTTCAGGCCGCTGGAGAGGGCGGCCACCACGGCGCCGTCACGGACGGCCTCGCGACCGAACTGCCAGGTATGGTCGGCCTTGAAGTCGTTCGCACTCGACCCTCCCACCACCTGGGAACCGGTCCCGGTCTCCTCCAGCAGGACCCGCATGAAGGGTTCCTCCTTCGAGGTGCTGCCATCGGGCAGGATGAGATTGACGTAGGGGCGGATCCGGGATGCCTCGGCCCCCTTCTGGTCCATGGCGATGGTCATCAGGGACATCACGGCGGGATTGGGCTGCAGGTTGCTGTAGGCCTCCTGCACCGCCTCCCGGGCACACGCCTCCGGGGCCGTGGAGAGGTTGCGCCCGATCCCCACTCCGGCGCTGAGATAGGAGCTCTGCAGGGTCATCACCACCACGCTGTCCTCCCGCGGGGCATCCGCGATGCTGCTGAACTCCCCCGCCGAGGTGCCGCCGAAGATGGGGGTCTCGCCCAGCACCTCGCGCAGGGCCCGGTGGGTCTGCTCCGGATCGATGGAGAATGCGGAGAATACGATGGCCAGCTGCGGCCTCGGCGTGTTCTCCATCGCGAGGCGGGCCGCGGTAACCGGATCGCTATCGTGACCCAGACCGATCTTGATGACGCTCATGACGAAACCTCCTCGCGCAGCCCGCGGTTCACAGGATCTTCGCGATCTGCTCGGCGGCCCGGCGGGCGTCGAGGAAGATCAGCCCCAGCTTGGCGTTGGCCTTGGCCAGCACCGAGAGCACGGCGTCCCGGCCGGCATGGGTCATCAGGATGTAGCCGTCGCTCCCCTTCACCATCACCTGTTCCAGCTCGCCGCGGTTGAGCTCCTGGGCGCTGCGATCGCCCAGGGTGAGCATGGCGGCGTTCATCGCCCCGACCCGGTCCTCGTCGAGCGTCGCCGGCAATACGCTGGCGATGATCAGGCCGTCGGTGGAGATGACCGCCGAGGCCTCGATGTCGGCCGAGCTGCCGTTCAGATCGTTGAGGATGGATACCAGCATCTCTTCGCGCATCTTCTTCTCCCGCCCCCACAGGGGCTGTCAGGGGTATTTCGCAATCCGTGGTCCGGGTCCCGGCCTGGCCCCGGAGCTTCCGGCAGCCGTCTTGCCCGTTCCGGTCTTCATCTGTAACGGTTGCACAGGGACCAGACGAAGTCACTGAAGGCCGGCTGGGCGAAGCGGGGCGGGCCCTCGATCACCAGACTGAAGCGGTGCCCGCCGATGAACAGCGGCCAGATCCCCAGCCGACTGTGGCCCGCCGCGTCGATCAGTCCCCAGGCCGAACCGGGCAGCCTCAGATTGTTCTGCAGCAGTCCCCGGTGGCGATCGTGGAGCGAGCCCAGGTCGGCGGAGAGGGCGGCCAGTTCCTCGGCGGCCTCGTGGGGGAAGCCGGCACGGGCGAGATAGAAGCCCGCGGTGTCCGCCAGGCAGGCCTGTCCGTGGTCCGAGAGCGCCGCCAGCAGCCTCGGTACGCTGCCCTCCATGTCGCAGTCAGGGGCCGCTCTGGGCTGCTCGAGCCCGCGCAGCCAGCCCGCCTCCTCCATCCGCCAGACCAGCTCGCCGATCGAGTCCAGGTCGGGGATCCCGCTCAGCCGCGCCAGTTCCTCCGGCGTGCAGGGCGGAGTCCGCGCCTCTTCCAGCAGGGCCCGCAACAGTTCGCGGGCCGGCTCCTCGCGGTCATCGGAGACCGCGTAATAGGCCCCGGCCGGGGTCACGCCCAGGAAACCGTCCGGAACGATCTCGTAGTCAGACATTGAAGTCTTCCACGCCCGGGTCGATGGTGCAGAGCAGGGACCTCACCAGCATCGACATGTCCTGGTAGCTGCGCGCATCCACTTCCATGACCGGCGCCTTGATCCTCCATTCATTGCGTTCGGTCGCCAGGTGGCGGTGATAGGCCTCCAGCGGCGGGTCCGGGCTGAGGTCCATGCGGGTGACCCCGATCACGACCTTCGTGCGCCTTATGAAATCACGAAACGCCCGGAGAAAGAAATCGAGGTCCTGGAAGGGGTCCCGGCGCGTGTTGTCGATCAGCAGGACCAGCCCGATGCCGCCTTCCTGGAGGATCTCCCACATGAAGTCGAAGCGCTCCTGACCCGGCGTGCCGTAGAGGTGCAGCCGCTCGTTCTGCGACAGGGTCATCATGCCGTAGTCCATGGCCACGGTGGTGGTCTGCTTCCGTTCGGCGGTCATGTCGCTGGCCTGCTGGTCGGTCTCCACCACGGGGATGTCGCTCAGGGTCCGGATCGCGGTGCTCTTGCCGGCCCCGACCGGCCCGGTGATCACGATCTTGTGCTGGCGCACCGCACGTCTGGGCCGGTAGAGGAAGACCGCGCCCCGATCTCCGGCGGCCGGGGCCTCCCGCTCCAGCCGTTCCAGCAGCGCATCCACCGTCTGCGGCCGTTCCCGTGGTTCGATCGCGAGCATCCAGTCGATCACCTCGAGGAAGCCGCGGCTGCAGCCGCTCGCCGTCAGCCCGGTGGCCGGGGTCATGGGGTCGGTCTGTCCCGCCCGCACCCGCTGCAGCCGCCTGGTGGCCTCCTGCGGGCGCTTGCCGTTGATACAGCGGTAGAGGGTCGCCCCCAGGGCGTACAGATCGGAGCAGGGGGCCTGGGGTGACTGGCTGTCGTACTGCTCCACGGGCGCGTAGCCGGGGGTGAAGATGGTGGTCTGATCGTGGCTGGTGGCACCTATCTCCAGGCGGGCCGCGCCGAAGTCCAGCAACAGCGGCGAGCCGTCCTCCCGGATGAATATGTTGCCGGGCTTGATGTCGCGATGCAGGTAGCGCTTCTCGTGCACCTCCCGCAGCCCCTCCAGCAGCGGGATCAGCAGGCCGCGCAGCCAGGACTCGTCGATCTGCACCGCGCCCTCTTCCAGCACCTGATCCAGGCTGCGGCCCTCCTCGTGGTCCATGACGATATAGGCCGTCCGGTTGGCGGTGAAATAGCGACGCACCCGCACGATGTTGGGATGGCGGAAGCGGGCCAGGATCCGGGCCTCCCTGAGAAAGCGCTCCAGGGCCCACTGGTAGAACTCGGCATGTTCCGGGAAGCGCAGCGCCACTCGGTCCCCCTGCCGGACTACATAGTCGGCCAGGAAGAACTCCTTGATCGCGACCGGTGTCTCCAGGTGACGATCCCAGGCCCGGTAGGTGTGGGCGAAGGCCCCCTTGCCCAGCTGCTCATCGATGCGGTATTCGTTCAGTTCGCTACCCGGCGGCAGGGCCTGACCGCGGCTCATGCCTCCTCATCCTCGCGCTTGCGCAGGCGCAGACCCCGCTGGAGGTGGTTGACGATCCGGTTGAAGAGGCCGCGCTGGGGGCTGCGGTGAGGTATCGACTGTTCCATCAGGGTGTCACTCTCCCGTTTGACGATTCCGGCCAGCCCGATGCTGTGGGCGGCATTGTAGAAGGCGAATACATGGCGCTGCGGTACCTGGAGGGCGCGGGCGGTGAAGGGCAGGGTCATGGGGTGCTCCAGCCACAGGGCGGCGATTCTCGTTGCGTCAGGCACCTCCAGCAGCCGGGTGAGATTGGGCCAGTGGCGCAGGAAGACCCGCTGTTGCAGGTCAAAACCGGCCGGCAGCCGGCCGCGGTAGGTCCAGAGGGCCAGTTTCCAGAGGAAGGCGTCACTGCGCAGGCTGATCATGGCACTGCTCCAGGGGACCTTGTCGGGGGTGAGCGGCCGGGGCTCGACCTCGAACTCCTCGTCGGCGATGGGTGAACCGGCGAGGGCCTTGAGCGTATCGTCACCGATGTCGCAACGGATCTCCTCCCCCCCATAGAGGAGCAGGTGGTGCCGCCCGCGGATGGTGACGAGGCGGGTCGGGGTGCTGTCGCCGGTCGCGCGCAGGATGTCGCGCAGTCGCCGGATGAGGTGGTTGCGGTCCTCGAGCCGGATGGCGGCGACCGCCGCGGGGTCCTCCGGGTCGATGTCGGGATGCTCCCCGCAGAGCTCACGGAAGCGCTCCTGCTCCGGCAGCTCGCTGTCCGGGACCGCCGTCGTCAGGTCGAAGAAGGCGGCCATGGTGTGGCTGCCGGGCTCGGAGGCGGTGGCCGTGGTGCGGCTGACGGTTGCGGTGTGCCGGGGCTCGCGGGTCGATGTGGTGCGCGAGGGTTCGGGAGAGACGGGTCCCTCCGCGATCGGGAGTACCCGGGCCGGTCCCGCCCGTCCCTCTGCCGTCACGGTGCCGGCAGTGGCACTGAGGGGGACACTGTGGACGCTCTCCGCCAGGGCCGATTCCAGCCGCGCCAGTGCCTTCAACAGGTCACCCGAACGGAAGGGCTTGCGCAGGAGCAGGTCGGGTTCCTCACAGGGGTGGTCCCGCAGCGAGATGAGCAGGGCCGGGCGCCCGGGGTGCTGTTCCCGGTAGCGGCGCCATTCTTCCCGGGCCCCGATGCCGTCCAGGTCGACGATCACCGCGCGGGCCTCGGCGGTTTCGGTGAAGCGGTAACGTCCTCCGGCCCGGCTGTCAAACAGCAGCTCCAGCGTCTGTCGGGTGCGGCGGGTGGCACCGACCAGGTCGAGGGACAAGGCCTTCATTTCACCCGTTCTCCCCGAGCCAGACCCCCAGCTCCCGCCACCAGCGGCTCCCTTCGGCTCCCGTATCCTGCATCTCGCGACGCAGCTCCAGGGCCGGTTCCCGGTCTCCGGCGTGGCGGAAGAGCTCCACCAGCAGCGCCCCCGCGCGTTCATCGGTGGGGTCGCGGTGGAGATGCGCGCGCAGGATCGAGATTGCGGCCTCCGGGTTGCCGTACTGCAGGTGGTCCTCCGCTTCGGCCACCGGGTCGTCGGTCTCCCCGTTCCGGGCTCCGACCGGTACCGACAGCCTGGGGC
>RFJX01000072.1 GCA_003694425.1 Gammaproteobacteria bacterium | reverse complement strand
GATGCTGGGCGACCACAGGGTGGTTCCCCAGGAACCAGCCACTCAGGGCCGGGGCTCAACTGCGTCCCGGAGTGGCGGCCCGGGCCCACGGGCGCTATGCTGGGATTACCCGTGTCGGGGCGCCCGGCGGGAAACAGCCTCATGCCGCATCTGCAATTCGACATCAACCGGCCCCTCTCCGACGAGGAGAAGCAGGGCTTCGCCGAAGCGGTCCGCGCCCTCTTCTCGAGGGTGATGGACACCGGTACCGATCACATCGCCGTGTCGATTCGCCAGTTCGGGACCCACGACCTCTCTCTCGGCCGGGTGACACGGCCGGAACAGGGCGTTGCCCTGGTCAACGCCGACATCCGGGAAGGCCGCAGCCTGGAACAGCGCCGTGCGCTGGCCCTCGGCCTGATCGAACTGCTGGACCGGACCATTGGCATCCCTCCGGCGCATGTCTATGTGACCTGTACCGAACACAAGGGAGAGGACTTCCATCTGGCCGAACGATACCTGGCGCCGTGGAACCGGGGCGAGGACCCGCTCGCATGAGATCCGGACCACCCCGTGACCCGGAGACCACCGCCCTGCACCGGGAAATGGGCTTTGCCCGCCGGGAATTCTTCAGCCGGCTGGAGAAACTGCTGGACAACCAGGGATGCCGCATCCACGAAGACGGCGCCTCCGTTGCGCTGGGAAGGGGAACCGTGACCATCCGCGTGGGTGCGGAGGGGGAGCGGCGCCTTTCGGAACACGTGAGGTTCCCGATCCTGCCGGTTACCCTGGTGTTCGATGGCGTCGATCCGGCGGACAAGGGGGAATTCCTGCGCCGCTTCGATCACGGCTTCATGAAAGGCCTGGGCTGAACGGGGAGCGGGGGTGAATCCGCGGGACCCGGGACGAGTGCCCATCCTGACCATCCTCCTCTCTCTGGCCGCCCTGTTCTCCTTCGCCTGTGGCGGTCCGGTACCGGACGAAGTGCCGCTTCCCCGCGACTGCCGGGACTGCGTGGTGGGCGCGGTCCGATTCGAGGGCTACCACCCGATCCCGTGGCTGGGGGACCTCTGGCCGGCGACCCGGCTGGAGGACGGAACCCTCCTGCTCGCCTTCGGTGATGGCTCCGGGATGGCGCGCTGCCTGCCGGTCGAAGGGCTGGACTGGCCCCGCGAGGGACCGGGCGAGCGTCTGACGGTGTTCGAGGCCTATGGCGAGGCGCAGGCGGACTTCTGCGGGGTCTTTCCCTGCGGCGAGACCGATCGGTATCCCTTGTGCCCCTATACCCGCGCCGGTCTGGTGGAACTCCACGGCCCACCGGACGCCCCACGGCCCTGCCCGGGTCCGGACCAGTGCCTGGTCTCGAGGGACCTGCCCAGGGGAGTGCCGGGAGAGGATGTCAAACCCTCCAGCCTGCTGGCCGTCGGTGATGTGATCTACCTGCATCTGCACACCCCTTCGGCGCGCCCGGAACTGGGCTATCTCGCCCTTTCCCGTGATCGCGGTCGTCACTGGCAGGTGGTGTCCGGATCCCCCTGGGGGGAGGAAAGCCGCTTCCGGACGCTGATGTTCCTGCAGATGGGGTACGGCTACCGGCTGAATGATGACGGCCAGGTCTATGCCTACGGGGTACGCAACGAGATCGACATGGAGCACATGCATTTGCAGGCGGTGTTCCTGGCCCGGGTACCGAAGGAGAAGGTGGCCGACTACGGCGCTTACCGCTATTACGCCGGAGCGGATGCCGCCGGCGCGCCGCGCTGGGTGGAGCGGGAGGAGGATGCCGTCCCCCTCGAGGGACTGGCGACCCTGATCCAGGGATCGGCGATGTACCATCCCGGCCTGCGGCGCTACCTCTTCTTCACCGGCTTTCTCGATTTCCGCCCGGCCCGGGAACTCGGCATCCACGACCGGAGCGGACCGGTGGAGGCCGGGGCGCTGTTCGAGTCCCCCACCCCCTGGGGTCCCTGGGCGCGGGTCGGCGGCTTCCCCGGTGGCTACATCGGCGCCCTGATCCCGCAAGAGGACGGGAGCGCCGCGGTCCGGTTCACGGCCGCCGGAGGCACGGTCAGCTACAACCTCAACATCGGCACCCTGCAACTGGAGACCGGATCTCCCTGAGCCGCTGCCGGGGGCCGCGACGGTGCCCACCTCTGAGCCCGCCATGCCGGGCCGCCCCTCCCTGTTGCCTGTGCATGGGGACGCATCCTTCCGGACCGTGTCAACCGATCCCGACCTCAACCGATATAAGGGGTGCAAAGGTTGAACGGACCAATCAGGAGGATGGAAATGAAGAGCACGGATCCGATGTTCCGCATGCTGGGCCTCACCGCCCTGGCCGTCTGCCTGGCCGCCCCGCTGGCCCAGGCCGACGAGCAGGCCGATACGGAAAGCACCCGACGGGAGAAACTGCTGGAGCGCTTCGACCGCAACGACGACGGCAGACTGGGACCGGTCGAGCGCCGCCACGCCAGGAAGGTGCATGAGCGTCTGGACTACAACGACGACGGCCGGGTCGGCCCCGTCGAGCGCCGGCGGGCGAAGAAGCTGCGCGAGCGCCTCGACCGCAACGATGACGGCAGGGTGGGACCGGCCGAGCGCCGCCACGCCAGGAAGATGCACGAGCGCCTGGACTACAACGATGATGGCCGCATCGGTCCACGTGAGCGGCGCTATGGCAGGCGCATGCGCGACCTGGCCGATCGCAACGATGATGGAAGGGTCGGCCCGGTCGAACGTCGCCGGGCCCGGGAGCTACACCGACGGGCCGATCGCAACCACGACGGCAGGGTCGGCCGCCATGAGCGCCGGCACGCGCGCAAGGTGCGGCGCAACCGCTGATCCCCCTTCCAGGCTCGGGGCGGCCGGGTACGGCACCCGGCCGCTTTCCGGTCTCCGCGCACACCCGGATGAGTCGCCATGACTGGCCCCCGGGGACTTCCTGGTCTATGGTCTTCATGAAGCCCCGGGGCACCATTCAGGGAGGAGACCGATGAGCGCCAGCCCCTGTCACCCCATCGTCTATATCCGCGGTTACGCCGGTACCCAGGCCGAGGTCGAGGATACGGTGGCCGATCCCTACATGGGATTCAACATCGGTTCGACCAAGCTGCGCCAGCGCTGGACCGGGGAGATCGACAGGCACATCTTCGAATCGCCCCTGATCCGGCTGATGAAGGAGCACGGCTATATGGACGCCTTCCGCGGCGGCGCGGAGTTCGGTCCCGGGGAGGTGGCCCCGGCGCGCAGTGTCTGGATCTACCGCTACTACGAGCAGGTCTCGGAGCAGCTCGGCAGCGGCGAGCGTCCGGAGATGGAAACCTACGCGCTGGGGCTGGGCGAGTTCCTGCAGAAGGTCCGGGACCGGGTTGCCGGAGACGACCCCCGGGCCCGCGCCCGTTTCCGGGTCC
This sequence comes from Gammaproteobacteria bacterium, assembly GCA_003694425.1. Lineage (GTDB taxonomy): Bacteria > Pseudomonadota > Gammaproteobacteria > J113 > J113 > J113. The sequence continues at coordinate 6,817 of RFJX01000072.1, read as the reverse complement.
ATCTGGTGGCCCACTCCATGGGCGGGCTGATCGCCCGCAGCTACCTGCAGAAGTACATCGACGAGTTCGACGACCCGGTCCGGGTCGACAAGGTCTTCACCTACGGCACCCCGCACCGGGGTATCGACCTGCGCCTGATCGGCAACATCCCGCGGCTGTTCGGCTGGAACAACGCCGACAACTTCAATGTCGAGCGGATGCGCGAATACCTGGGGCTGGACGCAGGGGAACCGGTCAACTCCCTCGGCGGGCGCTTTCCCCCGAAGCGCTTCTTCTGCCTCATCGGCACCGACTCGCGCGACTACGAAGTGGTGAAGGGTCTGGCCGCGCTGGCGGTGGGCCCGATGAGCGACGGGCTGGTGCGGATCCGCAACGCCTATGTGGAGGGCGCGCCGCGGGCGATGGTCCACCGGGCCCACTCCGGCCACTTCGGCCTGGTCAATTCCGAGGAGGGCTACCAGAACCTCACCCGCTTCCTCTTCGGCGATCTGCGGGTGGAGGGGGATCTCGAGGCCGGGGCGATCACCCTGCCGCCGGCGGTACGGCGGGCGAAGGAGGAGGGCGCGCGGATCCGCGCCTCCTATCATGTGGAGGTGGTGGTCTCGGTGCGGGGCCATCCCTGGGACCTGCACCGGCGCACCGTGGCCGAGCAATCTGCCATCTTCCGCCCCTACGACCGCTGGGTGAAGGAGGGGCGGCCGGTGCGGCTGTTCTCGCTCTATCCGGCCCGCTGGGCGCGGGTGGCGGGCACCCGCAGTCTGGGCTTCTGCCTCGACCTGCGCATCCTGGTCCCGGAATACGAGGTGGAGGGGCGGCTCTTTCGCCGCGAGTACTACGCCGGCGGCCACCTGTTGCGGGAGAAGTTCAACCTCGAGCTGGACCCAGACCGGCCCGGGCGGCTGCGCTGGGGGCTCGATTCGCGCACCCCCAACCGGGCCACCCGGTCCATCGAGGCCCAGACCCTCCCGGACGGGACGCGCCGGTTCCGCATCCCGGTGAGTCAGCGCAGCCGGCCCGGCTTCGAGGGGGCGCTGGTGCTACGGGTCGGGCCGTGGAACGAAGGTCCCGCATGAGCCGCCACCGGCGCGGCGCGCTCACCATTCGGTGCCGCGCTGGCGGCGGTACTCCTCCAGCAGCGCCGCACCGCGTTCGCGGGGCGGCGCGTCCAGCTCCGCCAGCACGCGCGGATCGCGGCGGTAGATGTCCTCGCGGAACTGGATGGCATCCGTGCCGCCGATGAGATCGGGCATCGCGGTCAGATAGACGATGAGGATCGGGACCGGCTGCGCCAGCCTCACCCGCACCGTCTCCCCCGCATCGATCAGTTCCCGGATGTAGGCTGCGGTCCATTGCGGCCCATTGCCGCGCAGCAGCCGCTCACCCAGCTCGACGGCCTTTGCCACCCGGATGCACCCGTGGCTGAAGGCCCGGCGCGGGTGACGGAACAGCTCACGCGCGGGGGTGTCGTGGAGATAGACGGAGTAGGGGTTGGGGAACAGGAACTTGATGCGCCCGAGGGCATTGTCCGGACCCGGCCGCTGGCGCAGCACGTAGGGGAAGTTGAGCGGCCCCAGCGCGGACCAGTCCACCGTCGCCGGATCGACCGGCTCGCCCCGCATCGTGAGCAGTTCCATATCCTTGCGCCGCAGGTAGCCGGGCGGGTCCCGCAACAGTTCGGGGAGGATCTCCCTGACGGTGATGCTGCGCGGGACCGTCCAGGTCGGGTTGATCTCGACGATCTCGATGAGGTCGTGGAACGCGGGCGTCTGGTGATAGGCCTTGCCGACCACGATCGGGCTGGACCACCCCTGCCGGTGATAGAGCCGGAAACCGGCCAGGTCGGCGGCGTAGAAATCCTCCGGCAGGCCGTGGTGGAGCCAGCGGATGCGCTCCAGGTTGACGCGGAGCTGGTCGATGCGCTCGTGTACCGGGACGTTCAGCTCGGCCAGCGTCTTGCGGCCGACCACGCCGTCCTCCTCCAGCAGATGCAGCCGCTGGAAGTGGCGCACGGCCTGTTCCAGGACGGCATCGAAACAGGCCGCGTCACCGCCCTCCAGGGAGGCGTCGCCGCTCTCCCGGGCCAGCCGCTCGCGCAGCAGCGCCACGCGTGGCGAGCAATCGCCGGGATGCAGGGCGGGACCGGCGGGCAACAGGGGCCAGCCTCCCCGGTCCCGGATCGCGCGGTAGCGGGCGAGCGCCGCGCGCAGGGTGCGGTAGATCGGACCGTCGGGCACGCGGGCCGCCAGCAGTTCGCCGATGCGGCCCGCGCGCAGGCTCTCCAGCACCTCCGTGGAGGTGGGCGCCCGGTCGGCGTCGGGCAGGTAGTTCCATTCCCTGAACAGACGCGCGGCATCCACCTTCCCGGTACCGAGATGGACCCCGAGCAGCAGCATCGCATCGCTCAGCAGCAGCTCCAGATCGACCGCGTCCGGGCCTTCCACGGGGCCGCCGTCGAGCAGCACCCGCAGCGCCGCACGGTGGTAGTCGTCCGGGTTCAGTCCTTCCTCCATGGACCGGTCGATCCACTGCCGCAGGGCGGTGATGCCCCGGGTGCCGGTCCACAGCGGACGGTAGTCGTTGCGCCGGTAGAGGTGGCGCAACAGGGTATGTTCTATAATGGGTTCGTCATGGGCCTGCAGGGGAGCCGGCTGCTCCAGGCGTTCCCGCAGCAGCCCGGCGAGGTCCGCGGCGGCGGCAGAGGGTGCCGCCAGCGTGGCCGCGGCCATCACCAGAACCGTGCACAGCGATACCACGAAGGGGAGGGACGGGCGTCTCATGTCCGGATCGAAGGGTTCTTTCTGCAGCGGCCGGCGTGGTCTGCTCGCCGGCATGGGTTCACTGCTGTTTCTCGGCGCGGTGCCGGGCGCGCTGGCCGCCGCCAGGGAGCCGCGCCTGCTGCGCTTCCACCACACCCACACCGCCGAGCGGCTGACGCTAGAGTACCACGACGGCCACGGCTACCTTCCCGACGCCCTCGCCGAGGCGGCGCGTTTCCTCCGCGACTTCCGCACCGGCGAGGTCCATCCCGTGGACCGGGGGCTGTTCGACATCCTCTGGTCGCTGGACCGGCTGCTGGAGACCGGAGCGCGGCCCTGGCAGGTGATCTCCGGCTACCGTTCGCCGGCCACCAACGATCGCCTGCGCAGGCGCAGCAAGGGCGTGGCCAGACGCAGCCTGCACATGGAGGGGAAGGCCATCGACGTGCGCCTCGAGGGGATCCCCACCCGTACCCTCTACCGGGCCGGGCTGAGCCTGCGCTGCGGAGGCGTGGGCTGCTACAGCCGCTCGCGCTTCGTCCACCTGGATACCGGCCGGGTCCGGACCTGGGGGAGCTGAACCTCCCCGCCGGTGAATCCGGCCGATCCCGCTTCCCTGCCGGCCCCGGGCCGGTTCCGGATCCGTCGATCCCTCCTGCTCAGCGGTGCAGGCCCAGATCGGAGATGATGTGGGCGGCGATCTCCTCCACCGACATGCTGGTGGCGTTCAGCCAGGGGATGGCGTTGCGGCGGAACAGGGCGATGGCCGCCTCCACCTCGTGCCGGCAGCGGGCGGGGGAGGCGTAGTCGCGGTCTCCCGGCCGCCGGGCTGAGCGGATCTCCTGCAGCCGCTCCGGGTCGACCACCAGGCCGTAGAGCCGGTCCCGGCAGGCGAGCAGTGCCGGCGGCAGCCTGAGCGATTCCAGCTCCTCGTCGAGCAGGGGATAGTTGGCGACCCGGATGCCGTACTGGATCGCCAGGTAGAGGCTGGTCGGTGTCTTGCCGGTGCGTGAGGGGCCGACCAGGATCAGCTCGGCCTCGCTGTAGCGCCCGGGGAGCGCACCGTCGTCGTGGCGCAGGGTGAATTCGACTGCCGCCATGCGGGAGTCGTAGCGGTTGCGATCGAAGATGCCGTGCAGATGGCCCCGGCGGCTCTGCGGCTCCTTGCCGAGTTCCTCGGCCAGGAGGCCGGTGAAGGCATCGAAGGGATCGAGCAGCAGGCCGCGGCAGCCGGCCAGCCGCCGGCGCAGCGCCGGATCGGCCTGGGTCGAGAAGACCAGGGGGCGTTCTCCGTCCCGCTCCGCGGCATAGTCGATCGCGGCGATCACCGTGTCGACCTTGGCCGGGGAGTCGATGAAGACATAGGTCTGGTGATGGAAGCCGGTGTCACCGAACTGGGCCAGCAGCGCCCGTCCCAGGTTCTCGATGGTGATGCCGGTGCTGTCGGAAACGAAGAAGACGCTGCGTGGCATAATTGCGGCTCCTTACGGCCTGGTCAGCGGGAGATGCTCCATGACAGAAGAATACATCATCTGGTTCGACCACCTCGGCATGGGCGACGTCGCCCGGGTGGGGGGCAAGAACGCCTCCCTCGGTGAGATGATCACCAACCTCTCCGGGGCGGGCGTGCGGGTTCCGGGGGGATTTGCCACCACCGCCGCCGCATACCGCGAGTTCCTCCGTGTGAACGGCCTGGACCGTCGCATCGCCGAACGCCTCGAGGGGCTGGATGTGAGCGACGTCGGGGTGCTGCAGCGGGCCGGGGCCGAGGTCCGCGGCTGGATCCTCGAGGCCCCGCTCCCTCCCGCGCTCGATGCCGGCATCCGGGAGAACTACCGCCGGCTTGGCAGCGATGCCGATCCGGAGCCGGCGGTGGCGGTGCGCTCCTCCGCCACCGCCGAGGACCTGCCCGAGGCCTCCTTCGCCGGGCAGCAGGAGACCTTCCTCAATATCCGCGGCGAGGAGGCGGTGGTGCGGGCGGTGCACGAGGTCTACGCCTCGCTCTACAACGACCGGGCCATCTCCTACCGCGCCCACCACGGCTTCGACCAGCTGGCGGTGGCGCTCTCGGCCGGGATCCAGCGCATGGTCCGCAGCGACCTGGCCGCCAGCGGGGTCCTGTTCACCCTCGACACCGAATCGGGCTTCCGCGATGTCGTCTTCGTCACCGCCTCCTGGGGACTGGGCGAGATGGTGGTGCAGGGGGCGGTCAATCCCGACGAGTTCTATCTCTACAAGCCCAATCTCGACGCCGGACGGCCGGCGGTGCTGCAGCGCCACCTCGGCGCCAAGGCGATCCGCATGGTCCTGGGCGACGGCCCGGACAACCCGGTGCGGACCGAGGAGGTGCCGGAGGCCGAACGGATGCGCTTCTGCCTCTCGGATGCGGAGGTCGAGGAGCTGGGCCGTCATGCCCTGGCCATCGAACGCCACTACGGACGGCCGATGGATGTCGAGTGGGCCAAGGACGGGCTCGACGGACAGATCTACATCCTCCAGGCCCGCCCGGAGACGGTGGAGAGCCGCAAGGGCAACGTGGTCGAGCGCTACCACCTGAAGGAGCGGGGGAAGGTGCTGACGAAGGGGCGCAGCATCGGCAACCGGATCGGTGCCGGCAAGGCCCGGCTGATCGCCAGCTCCGCCGACATGGAGCGTCTCGCCGAGGGGGAGGTGCTGGTGACCGACATGACCGATCCCGACTGGGAGCCGGTGATGAAGCGGGCCGCCGCCATCGTCACCAACCGCGGTGGGCGCACCTGCCACGCCGCCATCGTCGCCCGCGAACTGGGGATCCCGGCGGTGGTCGGTACCGGCGACGCCACCGAGGCGATCGGCGAGGGTCAGGAGGTGACCGTCTCCTGCGCCGAAGGCGAGACGGGATATGTCTACGAGGGGCTGCTGGATTACGAGTGCCGGCGCCTCAGCACCGAGGAGCTGCCCGTGCTGCCGGTGAAGATCATGATGAATGTCGGCAATCCCGGCCGCGCCTTCCACTTCTCCGCCCTCCCCGCCCACGGGGTCGGCCTGGCGCGGCTCGAATTCGTCATCAACAACATGATCGGCATCCACCCCAGGGCCCTGCTCGAGTACGAGCGCCAGCCGGCCGGGCTGAAGGCGGAGATCGACCGTCGCATCGCCGGCTATCCCGGCCCGGTCGAGTTCTACGTCGAGCGGCTGGCGGAGGGCATCGCCATGCTGGGCGCGGCCTTCGCCCCGAAGCCGGTGATCGTGCGCCTGTCCGATTTCAAGTCGAACGAATACCGCAACCTGCTGGGCGGCGATCGCTACGAGCCGGAGGAGGAGAACCCCATGATCGGATTCCGCGGCGCCTCGCGTTACGTGTCCGAGGCCTTCCGCGACTGCTTCGCCCTGGAGTGCAGGGCGGTGCGCAAGGTCCGGGAGGAGATGGGGCTGACCAATGTCGAGGTGATGATCCCCTTTGTCCGCACCCCGGCCGAGGCCGAGGAGGTGATAGGGGTGCTGAAGGAGAACGGCCTGGAGCGCGGGCGCGAGGGGCTCAGGCTAATCATGATGTGCGAGATCCCCTCCAATCCGCTGGAGGCGGAGGCCTTCCTGGAGCACTTCGACGGCTTCTCCATCGGCTCCAACGACCTGACCCAGCTCACCCTCGGACTGGACCGCGATTCGGCCCTGGTGGCACACCGTTTCGACGAGCGCGCCCCTGCGGTCAAGGCCCTGATCCACATGGCCATCCAGGCCTGCCGGCAGCGCGGCAGGTACATCGGGATCTGCGGTCAGGCGCCCTCGGACTACCCCGACTTCGCCAGCTGGCTGATGGAGGAGGGCATCGAATCGATCTCCCTGAATCCGGATACCGTGATCGATACCTGGCTCTACCTCGCCGGCGAAGGTCAGGAGTGATCCGACGGGCCGGCAGCACGGTCGAACCCACTCTCCGCCCGATGCCGGGCGCCATCCCGGTGAGCCGCCGGAGCAAACTTCACTATACTTGCCAGGGAGGATGACCCGAGATCAGCAGCAGGTGGCGGAAATGAACGAAGAGACCCTGAACATCGAGACCCGGCGGTTCCTGAAGAAGG